>NZ_JBHYIG010000038.1:20675-43530 GCF_042740015.1 Streptomyces sp. NPDC059037 | reverse complement strand
GCGGGGGCGCGCCGCGCGGGGGGGGGGGGCGCGGGGGGGGGGGGTCCGGGCCCCCGGCGGCGGGGGGGGTGCGCGCGCCGGGGGGCGCGGGGCCGGGCGGGTGGTTTGGGCGGGGCCCGGTTCGCCGGGGGTCCGTCACGGTCGTGCCCGCGGGGCGGGCTATGGACCCTCGGACGGCGACCGGCCAAGCCGACGACAGGTGAAACGATAATTCAGTGCGGGCGCGGCCACGATCCGCTGAGCGCGGCCGTTGTCCGGATAACGCACCCCCTCCTGAAGCGCGTCCCCTCCCGCAGGGGCCCGTTCACCCGCGCAGCGTCTGCGACGGCAGCTCGCCGAACCGGGCCCGGTACTGCTCGGCGAACCGCCCCAGATGGCTGAAGCCCCACCGGTGCGCCACGTCGCTCACGTTCACCGCGCCGGGCTCCGCCGCCCGCAGCTCGTGGTGCACCCGGTTCAGCCGTACGTCCCGCACATACGCCATGGGTGACATCCCCACGTAGCGGCGGAACGCCTCCTGGAGCCAGCGCACACCGACCCGCGCCTCGGCGGCGAGCCCCGCGGGCGTGAACGGATGGTCGGGGCGCTGCTGCACGGCGTCCATCGCGCGCTTGACCGGCGCCGGGCGCAACCGCTGTGCCGGGGCGGCGAGTTCGGCACGGAAGGGGTGGTCGGCGGCGAGCAGCATCCCGTTCAGGACGGCCTCCTGCAGCGGCGCCGCGACCAGCGGCGACGCCATCAGCGTGTCCGGGTCGTCGCGCAGGTCCGCCACGACGGTCGTGACGAGCCGTGCCCAGCTGCGCCCCGGGCCACGGGTGGTGTCGAGTTCGGGCGCGAAGGTCAGCGGGGTGCGGAAGGACCGCCCGAGGAGCTGTTCAAGGCGCCGTTCGAGGGCGTCGCGGTCCATCTTCACGGCGAGGATGCGGCAGTCGCCGGTCCACCGTTCCACCACCGTGTCGCCGACGGGCTGGAACACCCCGGCCCGCTCGGCCGTCGCGACGGTGCCCGCTGCGGCGCCCTGCCGGAAGTGCATCTGCCCGCCGAGCAGTATGTTCACGTGGTACGAGCCGAGTTCACCGAGCCGCATCCGCACATCGGCGCCGCAGCTCAGTTCCCCGAGGGTGAGCTCGCCGAGCTGCCCGACGTCGAACTCGGCCCGGAAGGTGCGCGGTCCGTCGATGACGTCCATGAAGTTGCTGTAGAACGCGGCGCCGATGACATCCCGCGCCTCGTCCACGTCCCCGGTCGTGCAGGACATCCTCAGCGGCTCCGCGCTCATCCGCGGCCCATCCGTGCCCACCCTTGCCCCCGCAAGATCGTCCGTGCTCTCCGCGGCTCCGCCCGCGCGGGCGCAGAGAACGCTCTCTGCTCCAAGTGCGCAGCGTACGGGGTTCTCTCGGTCAGGGCGAAGGAGCCGGCGCCCTCACACCCGGCGCCCCAGCAGGTTCAGCATTCTGGTCTGCGCATCGGCGTCCGCCTGCGGTTCCACCGCGGGGGCGAAGAGGCCGCTCTTCTCCAAGTCGGCGGCGTACGGCGTGATTTCGCCTACGGAGAAGGCGACGAGGTCGTCCGGGAGCCGTTCGTCCGCGCCGATTCCCCGGGACAGGTCCCAGGCGTGCACGACGAGGTCGGTGATCATCTGTCCGCAGTAGAAGACGGCCGAGGTGTCACCGAAGGAGAGGTGGACGGTGCGGTCGAGGGCGCCCGGCTCGGCGAACGCCTCGCGGGCGGCGGCGGCCGCGGTGTCCCAGGAGGCGACGGGGTCGGGGCCGAGCATGTCGCCGTCGAAGGCGTCGCCGACGGAGGCGATGGTGGCGCCGTCGCGGATCAGCGAGGGCACCCATAGCTGCTCGGCGGTGAGGTGGTTGACGAGGTCGCGTACGGACCAGTCGGTGCAGGGCGTCGGTGCGTCCCACTGGTCGGCCCGGACCTCGTGCACGCGGTCGGTGAAGAGGTCGAGGGCGGCGGCGTGCCGGGCGAGGAGCGGGTGTGCGGCCTTGCCAGTCGTGTCTGCCATACCTGCCATTGTCCTCCTGGGGCGCGGGGGCGCGACCGCTTGGCGCTCCGCGGGAAGTGCGGCGTGGGTGCCGTCGCTTGTCTGCGGGTCCGTCGTGGCTGGTCGCGCAGTTCCCCGCGCCCCTTGCGGGGCGCTCAGCTGCCCCCCCTGGAGCGCGTGGGCGCTACCGCTCCGCGGGAAGTGCCGAGAGGTGCCGTCGCCCGTCTGCGGCTTCGTCGTGGCTGGTCGCGCCCACGCGGCGGAGCCGCACATGTCACAGCCCCGCTCCCCTTCGGGGCGCACCCGAAGCCGCTCAGCGCTTGCGTTCCACCCTGCGCTCGTCCCACACCGGCTCCGGTGTCTCGCGTACCAGGCCGTCGCTGCCGAAGACCAGGTAGCGGTCGAAGGAGCGGGCGAACCAGCGGTCGTGGGTGACCGCTAGCACCGTTCCCTCGTATGCCTCAAGGCCCTCCTGGAGGGCTTCGGCCGATTCCAGGTCGAGGTTGTCGGTGGGCTCGTCGAGCAGCAGTGCGGTGGAGCCCTCGAGCTCCAGGAGCAGGATCTGGAAGCGCGCCTGCTGGCCGCCCGAGAGCCGCTCGAAGCGCTGCTCGGCCTGGCCGGTCAGCTCGTACCGGCGAAGGCGCGACATGGCGGGGCCCTTGTCCTGGGCGTGCTCGCGCCACAGGATGTCGAGGAGCGTGCGGCCGAAGAGCTCGGGGTGGGCGTGGGTCTGCGCGAAGTGGCCCGCCACGACGCGCGCGCCCAGCTTCCACTCGCCGCTGTGCGCGACGTCGCCGCCCGCGAGGAGCCGCAGGAAGTGCGACTTCCCTGAGCCGTTCGAGCCGAGCACGGCGACCCGCTCGCCGTAGAAGACCTCCAGGTCGAAGGGTTTCATCAGGCCGGTCAGCTCCAGGCCCTTGCAGGTGATGGCCCGGATGCCGGTGCGCCCGCCGTGCAGCCGCATGGTGATGTCCTGCTCGCGGGGCGGCTCGGGCGGCGGTCCCGCCTCCTCGAACTTGCGCAGCCTGGTCTGCGCGGCGGCGTACCGCGAGGCCATCTCGTGGCTGACGGCGGCGGCCTGCCGCAGGTTCAGGACCAGCTTCTTCAGCTGGGCGTGCTTCTCGTCCCAGCGCCTGCGCAGCTCCTCGAAGCGCGCGAACCGCTCGCGCCGCGCCTCGTGGAAGGTGGCGAAGCCGCCGCCGTGCACCCAGGCGTCGGCGCCCGCGGGGCCCGGCTCGACGCTGACGATCTTCTCGGCGGCGCGGGCGAGGAGCTCCCGGTCGTGCGAGACGAACAGGACGGTCTTGCGCGTCTCCTTGAGCCGCTCCTCCAGCCAGCGCTTTCCCGGTACGTCGAGATAGTTGTCCGGCTCGTCGAGGAGCAGCACCTCGTCGCCGCCGCGCAGCAGCGCTTCGAGGACGAGGCGCTTCTGCTCGCCGCCGGAGAGCGTGCGGACCTCGCGGAACTGGGCCTTGTCGTAGGGGACGCCGAGCGCGGCCGTGGTGCACATGTCCCACAGCGTCTCGGCCTCGTAGCCCTGGACCTCGGCCCAGTCGGAGAGTGCCTGTGCGTACTGGAGCTGCGCGGCCTCGTCGTCGACGGTCATGATCGCGTGCTCGGCGACGTCCACGGCCTCGGCGGCCTCGCGGATGCGGGGCGAGGACACGGAGACGAGCAGCTCGCGCACGGTCGTCTCGTCCCGCACCGACCCCACGAACTGCGGCATCACGCCGAGCCCGCCGCTGACGGTGACGGTGCCGCCGTGCGGCTGGAGCTCTCCGGAGATCAGCCGCAGCAGGGTGGTCTTGCCCGCGCCGTTCGCCCCGACGAGGGCGACGATGGCGCCCTCGCCCACGCGGAACGAGACATCGCCGAGCAGCGCACGGCCGTCCGGCAGGTAGTACTCGATGTGCGCGGCTTCAAGATGTCCCATGGTCACGCATTGTCAGCGGCGGGGGTCGGGGAGAGCAAATCAATTCCCTGCCGGCTCCCTGCCCGCGTCAATCGCCGCCCCACCAACGGGCCGTGACCAAATACTGATACGCGGGTCTCATCATTCGACATGGCGGCGTACGGTTCGGAGCACCGCAGCAAGCGGCAGCGAACGCGAAGGAGTTCCCGTCATGCCGGAGGAGACCGCCGTCTACACGCACGGACACCATGAGTCCGTGCTGCGTTCCCACACCTGGCGGACCGTCGCCAACTCGGCGGCCTATCTCGCCGGTTCACTCAAGCCGCACATGAAGATCCTGGACATCGGCTGCGGCCCCGGCACCATCACCGCCGAGCTGGCCGAGCTCGTCCCCGACGGCCGGGTCACGGGCGTCGACCAGGCCCCCGGCATCCTGGACCAGGCACGCGCCACGGCCGCAGGGCGCGGCCTGGCGAACGTCGAGTTCACCGTCGCCGACGTCCATGACCTGCCGTACCCGGACGACTCGTTCTGCGTCGTGCACGCCCATCAGGTGCTGCAGCACGTCGGCGACCCGGTGCGCGCCCTGAGCGAGATGCGGCGGGTCTGTGCGCCGGGCGGCATCGTCGCCGCCCGCGACGCGGACTACGAGGCGATGACCTGGTATCCGCAGTCCCCCGTCCTGGACGGCTGGCTCGACCTGTACCGGCGGGTGGCCCGCGCCAACGGCGGGGAGCCGGACGCGGGGCGGCGCCTCAAGTCCTGGGCGCTGGAGGCCGGTTTCGACGACGTCACGGCGACCGCGAGCACCTGGTGCTACTCATCGGCACCGGAGCGCGACTGGTGGAGCGGCCTGTGGGCGGACCGCACGGTCGCCTCGTCGTACGCCGACCGCGCGGTGGAGTCCGGGCACGCCGACGCCGGGGAGCTGCGGGCCATCGCCGACGCGTGGCGGGAGTGGGGGCAGCGGGACGACGGCTGGTTCACCGTGCTGCACGGGGAGATCCTCTGCCGGAAGTGAGGGCCGCGGGGCGGTCCTGAGGCCGGGCGTCGATGGCTCAAAACGCCGCGTAGGGCAGCCCGTTGGGGATACCCGGACGGCAGGAGGTAGACACCATGGTTCCGATTCTGCTCGTCCTGCTGCTGGCCCTGCTGCTCTTCGGGGCGGGCTTCGCGGTGCAGGTCCTCTGGTGGATCGCCGTCGTCGTGCTCGTCATCTGGCTCCTCGGATTCCTGATGCGCTCCACAACCACCGGCGGGACTCGGTCCCGCTGGTACCGGTGGTAGCCGTACGTGACGCCGGCGGTCGTACGCCGAGTGACCGGGCCCGCGGTTCACGCCGCGGGCCCGACGCCGTCCCAGGTCATGGGGGTTTCCGCAGGGCTCGCAGGGGTGTTGACAACACCTCGGTTCGGGGGCTCGCGGGCGTGCCTCGCGCTGCCCGCGCCGGAAGGATTCAGGGAGAAGTCCCGGTCCTACGGAAGCGAGCGAGGCACACCATGGCGTACGAAACGCGTTCAGGGCACCCGAAGCCGATGCGGTCCCGGCCGGTGCGCGGCGGTGAGCCCTCCGCTCCCCCGCCGGTGCACACCGCCTTCGCCCTGTGGATCACCGCGGTCGCGGCGGGCGTCTTCGAGATGGTGCTCGCGGTGGGCGGGCTCATCGCCGACGGGGAGACGACTGCCGGGGAGATAGCGGGCGGGCTGTTGCTGCGGATGACCGTGTTCTCGGTGGCCGTCCTGCTCGCCGTCCAGCTGCGGCGTGGCCGGAACTGGGCGCGGTGGGTGCTCGCCGTGGGGCTCGGCGGCTTCGGCACGGCGTCCCTCGTCGTCGGCCCCGTCCAGTGGCTGGCCGACGGGCACGCACCGCTGGACGCCTTCCGGGATCTGGGGGTGGTGGACGCCTTGTTCGGCGCGAGCCGCGTGCTGCATCTGAGCGCGGTGCTCGGGGCGCTCGTCCTGATGTTCGTGCCGGCGGCCAACGCCTGGTTCAAGGCGTCGTCGGGCGCACGTCCCAAGCGGCTGTCCGGCACCCGCTGACCCAGCCCACCGCAACAGCGCCTGCTCCACGAGGAGCCACTTGCGCGGACGCGGTCGGCGGGCATCGCCGCGAGGCGGTGGCCGCTCCGTGCGGCCCGCCGGTCCACGTCCGTGGGCCCCGCCGGTCCCCGCCCCTGCACCGGCCGTTTGCCCGCCACCGCCCTGGATACCCGTACAGCCCCGCACATCGAACGGCCGCATCGCCGTCCCCACTCCACACTCCCCCCGCTCCCCACCCCTCCCACGCGACCCAGGACGCCCCGATGAAGGACGCAGTGCCCATCGAACGACCCGTCATGTCCGCGTACTCGGTGCCCGCGGACGCCCCGGAGGCGGACGGCACCTTCTCTTGGGATGCCACGACGATCGTGATCGTCGAGGTCACGGCGGGCGACGCCACGGGGACCGGCTGGACCTACGCCCCCGCCGCCGTGGTGTCCCTCATCGACGAGCAGCTCGTGCCGGCCGTCACGGGGCTCGACGCCGTCGACATCCCCGCGGCGCACGACGCGATGGCCAAGGCGGTCCGCAACACCGGCCGCCCCGGCGCCGCCTCGTGCGCGCTCTCCGCGGTCGACATCGCCCTGTGGGACCTCAAGGCACGCCTCCTCGAACTGCCCTTGGTGCGTCTCCTGGGGGCCGCCCGCGACGCGGTTCCCGTCTACGGGAGCGGCGGCTTCACGACGTACCACGACACGCATCTGGCGGCCCAGCTGACCGGCTGGGTGCACGGTCAGCACATCCCGCGCGTCAAGATCAAGGTCGGCGAGAGCTGGGGCCGGGCGGCGGCCCGCGATGTGGCGCGGGTGCGCACCGCGCGTGAAGTCATCGGCCCGCAGGCCGAGTTGTACGTCGACGCGAGCGGCGGCTACACCCGCAAGCAGGCGGTACGGGTCGGCCGGGTGCTCGCCGAGCACGGCGTGGGCCTGTTCGAGGAACCTGTTTCGGCGGACGATCTGCGCGGGCTCGCCCTGGTGCGGGACGCGCTCCCCTGCGACGTGACGGCCGGTGAATACGGCTGCCACCTCCCGTACTTCGCGCGGATGCTCCCCTCCGTCGACTGCCTCCAGGTGGACGCGACCCGCTGCGGCGGAATCACCGAGTGGCTGCGCGTCGCGGCCCTCGCGCAGGGCCACGGCCTGGAGGTCTCGGCCCACGGCGCCCCGCACGCGCATGCCGCGGTGGCCGCCTGCGTACCGAATCTGCGGCACGTCGAGTGGTTCCACGACCATGTGCGGATCGAGTCGATGTTCTTCGACGGGGCCCTGGACCCGACGGGCGGCACCGTGCGCCCCGAGGGCGGCGTCGGGCACGGACTTGAGCTGCGGCACGCGGAGGACGTGGAGGAATACCGGGTCGCGTGAGGGCGTGCGGGCCTGGCACGCTCGCCCCATGCGAAGGCCTGAACCTGAAGCACTGCTCATCGGGGGCCGTTCCGGGGCCGGCAAGTCCTCGGTCGGCTGGGAGGTCGCGGCGCTCCTTCGGGCGGCGGACGTGGCGCACGCGTACATCGAGGGCGACACCCTGGACGCGGTCCATCCGGCACCGGACGGCGACCCCGACCGTTCCAGGATCACCGAGCGCAACCTCGCGGCGCTCTGGGCGAACTACACGGATCTCGGCTGCCGCCGGCTCGTCTACACGAACACGGCGAGCGTGCTCGGCAGCGCTGAGTGGATCTTCCGCGGCGCGCTCGGCGGGCCGCGCATCATCCGCGTGCTCCTGACCGCGTCGGACGCCACCGTCGAGGAGCGGCTCACCGCCCGCGAGCTGGGCTCGGAGCTCCAACAGCAGCTGCGGCGCAGCGCGTTCATGGCCCGCCACCTGGAGCGGCACGTCCCCGAGGGCACGCGGCGGATCGCGACGGACGGGCGGCCGGTCGGGGACATCGCGGCCGATGTGGTGGCTGCCACGGGATGGAAGTCACCGGAGTCGCCGGAAACGATCTCGCGTGCGGGCAGCGCCAACTAGGCTCGCCCGTATGGAGATCCTGGGAGCCACGCTGCGTATCTGCGTCGAGGACCTGGAGTCCTCGGTCGCCTTCTATGAACGTCTCGCGGGCGGCCCCGCGCAGCGTTTCGAGCGTGGGGGCGTCTCGGTCGCGGCGGTCGGCTGCTTTCTGCTGATGAGCGGACCGGAGCGGGAGCTGGAGATCCTCCGGAAGGTCTCCGCGACGATCGCCGTCCAGGACGTCGACGAGGCGTACGCGGTCCTGAACGCGTCCGGCGCCCGGGTCATCGCGGGCCCCGTGCCGACCCCGGTGGGCCGCAACCTCATCGCGATGCACCCGGACGGCGCGGTCTTCGAGTACGTGGACCGGCGCGCCGCGACCTGAGCCGTATCCTCCACGGCAGACAGGCCGAACGGAGGACGGTGCGGTGGCGGGCAGCAAGGAAGAGGCGTCGCGGACGTCGTTGAGTGCGCAGGCGCGCGAGGCGGTCCGGCAGCGCATCGTGGACCGCCGCTATCCGCTGGGTTCGCGCCTGGTGGAGCGTGAGGTCGCCGAGGAGCTGCGGATGTCCCGCGTGCCCGTGCGCGAGGCGCTGCGCGCGCTGGTCGCCGAGGGCCTCCTCGAACTGCTTCCGCACAGCGGGGTGCGGGTGCGCCGCCTGGAGCGTTCGGATGTGCGGCATCTGTACGAGGTGTGGGAGCCGCTGGCCGTGCAGGCGTCGCGGCTCTCCGCGCGCCGGGTGGCCGCATGCGCGCCGGACGACGAGCCGCCGGGCCTCGCCGCGCTGCGGGCCACGCTCGGCCACGCCGAGCAGGCGTCGGACGCGGACGACGGGGCGCGTGAGGTCGCCGCGCACACCGCGTTCCACGAGGGCATCGTGGCCCTCTCCGGCAATCCGCTGCTCGCCCGCATGATGGAGCAGCTGAGCTGGCAGCTCCAGCTCCTGTTCGGCATGCGCGCCGAGCCGGACCACATGCGGGCCCAGCACCACCTCATCTACCGGCACATCGCGGCGGGCGACGAGGAGACGGCGGCGGCGAGCACGCTGCTGCACGTGCGGGACAGCCAGGCGGTGGCGCTGCGGTCGCTGTTCGAGGAAGATCCCGCCCACTGACGGACTCTGTATACCAACAGTCCTCGCGCCCTCCTCCACACTGGACATAACCCCGTATAGGCCTTGGCATTGCCCGACCCTTCTTGCGGCTCACTCCAGCTTGGTATACAAATTGCGGACGCGTCCCCTCCGTAACACGTCCTGGAGCAGCCCCATGTGCGTTGAGTCCACCCCGCCGCCCTCCGCCCGGCTCACCCGACGCGGCGTCCTCGCGGGTGCGGCGGCGCTCGCCGGGACCACGGCCGTGCTTGCCGCATCCGTGCCGCAGGCGAACGCCGCCGCACGCGCCGGGCACACCGGCGGTGACCTGGTCATCGAGGGCGGCACGCTGCTCGACCCGGCGACCGGCGAGGTCACCGAGGACGCCGTGGTCGTCATCGTGGACGGCGTCGTGCGCGCGGCGGGCGCCCGCGGACGGATCTCGGTGCCTGAAGGGGCCGAGACGATCAGCGCGCACGGGCGGTGGATCCTGCCGGGCCTGGTCGACGCGCACATCCACCTCAACACCGCCGCCGAGGCCCGCGACGCCGTGGCGCGGGGCGCGACCAGCGCCCGCAGCGGCTCGACCAACTTCTACCAGGACATCGCCGTACGGGAACTGGCCCGCCAGGCCCCAGGACAGGCGCCCAGGCTGCGCGCCGCCGGCGTCTTCGTCACGCCCGACCTGGGCGACACGATCCTCGCCGACCCCGACCTCACCCCGCTGGCCAGGCTCCGCGACGGGGTGCGCTCCCCCGAGGCGCTGCGCCGCGTCGTCGAGGTCAACCTCGCCCGCGGCGCCGACGTCATCAAGACCCGGGTCAACGAACGCGCGGGCCTGCCCGAGCAGGACCCGCTGGCCCAGGTGTACGACCGCGAGCAGCTGTCCGCCGTGGTCGCCGCCGCCCGGCGCGGCGGCAAGGGCGTGCTGTGCCACAGCTACAGCGAGAAGGGCTGCCACGACGCGGTCATGGCGGGCGTCCGCTCCCTGGAGCACGGCGCGTTCGTCGGCGAGCGCACCCTGGCCGAGATGCGGCGCAGGCGCACGTACTTCACGCCGACCCTCACCGCGATCGCCGGTCTCGCCGACTCATCGGACCCGGTGCTCGCCGAACGCGGGCGCCAGTACCTGCCGGTCCTGAAGCGGGCGGTGCTCGCCGCGCACGAGATGGGCGTGCCGCTCGCCGCGGGCACGGACTCCTCCGGCGGGAAGATCAAGCCCATCGGCCGCGAGGTGGAGCTGATGCGCTCGGCGGGCCTCTCCGCGCTCGACGCGATCCGCACGGCCACCACCGGCGCCGCGAAGCTGCTCGGCATCGACCGCACGGCAGGACGCCTCGCGCGCGGCTTCGCCGGCGACGTGATCCTCGTGGACGGCGACCCGCTGTCCGACGTGACGGTCCTCAAGAAGCCCGTACGCGTGGTCCGTTCGGGCATCGCGCTCTGACCACCCCTCAGTACCTCCCGGCAGTCATCTCCGCACCACTTCCCCGAAGGAGACCCCTGTGACGCCCCTCTCCCGCCGTGGCATGCTCGCCGGCGCCGCCGCCCTGGCAGGCACCGCCACCGCCCTGTCGGCCGGCTCCCCGGCCGCCGCGTCCCGCGCCGACGGCCACCGTTCCCAGGCCGTGGTGTTCCGCGACGTCCGCCCCTTCGGCGCCAGGACCCCGGTCGATCTCACGGTGGTCGACGGCCGGATCACGGACGGCCGGGCGCCCAAGGGCGCCGAGGTGATCGACTGCGGCGGGCGCGTGGCGCTGCCCTCGCTGGTGGACGCGCACATCCACCCCGACAAGACGACGTGGGGCGGCGACTGGGTCAGCCGCAAGCCCGCGAGCGGCATCGCCGACTACGTCGCCCAGGACGTGGAGCTCTTCAAGAGCCAGCAGCGGCCTGTCGGGGAACGCGCGTACGGCCTGATGGCGCACGCCGTGACCCGCGGCACCCGCGCGATGCGCGCCCACGTGGACGTGGCGCCCGCCTACGACCTGGCCGGCGTCGAGGGCGTGAACGCGGCCCGCGAGCGCCTCAAGCACGCGCTCGACGTGCAGGTCGTGGCGTTCCCGCAGCACGGCGTGATCAGGACGCCCGGCACGGCGGAACTCCTTGAGGAGGCGGCCCGTTCCGGCTCCATCGACCTGGTCGGCGGCATCGACCCGATCAGCTTCGACAACGCCATGGACGAACAGCTCGACCTGGTCTTCGACCTCGCGGACCGGCACGGCGTCGGCGTGGACATCCACCTCCACGACCGCGACGAGAAGGGCACCAAGGTCCTGCGGGCCATCATCGACCGCACCCGCGCCCTTTCCCTGCGCGGCAAGGTCACGGTCAGCCACGCCTTCTGCCTGCCGTACCTGTCCGACTCCGAACTGGGCGAGATGGCGGCCGACTTGGGCGAGCAGGACATCTCCCTGACGACCGTGGCGCCGAACGAGTCGCTCGTCCTGCCGATCGCGGAGCTGCGTGAGCACGGTGTGCGCGTCGGGCTCGGCTCGGACGGGGTGCGCGACGCGTGGAGCCCGTTCGGCAACGCCGACATGCTGCACCGCACGCACATCCTCGGCTGGGTCACCGACGTCCGTCTCGACGACGAGCTCGCCGAGTGCTACCGCGTGGGCGCGCACGGCGGCGCCGACGTGATGGGCCTGGACCACGCCGACCTGAAGCCCGGCGCCCCGGCCGACTTCATTCTCGTACGCGGTGAAGGCGTGCAGCAGGTTCTGGTGGACATGCCGCAGCGGGACATGGTCGTGCACGGGGGCCGAGTCGTGGCCAGGAACGGCGAGTTGGCGTAACGACGACCGCGGTTCCCTCCACAGTCACCGCCCGTGCCGGGCTGCCCAGGTCCCGGCACGGGCGGTCCTCACTCCTCGGACGACGCCGACGCCCGCATCCGGAAGTCGTAGCGCGCCGGCAGTTCCTCGTCGGTCGCCGCGCGCCACAGCTCGCCGAGCACCTCGGCGCCCTCGCGCAGGTCGGCCGGCTCGAAGCCCTCGTCGAATATCGCCCGCGCCGCGGTCTTCTCGCCCTCGGCCAGGAGCAGTTGGATCTCGACGAGCCGGAAGCGGCCCTCCGCGCGGGTGGCCGCGTGCAGGCGGTCCCATATGCCGCGGGCCGCGCCGTGCCGTCCCGCCGCGAGCAGCACGGCCATCGCCTCCCGGCCGAGCGCGGCGGTCGCGGACGTCCACAGGACGCCGTCGTCGCGCCGCTCCTGGCACAGGTCGTCGAAGGCCTCCGCGTACCGGTCCGCGGCCCTTTCCAGATGGCCCGACTCCTGGTCCGCGACGGCCAGGCAGCGCAGCAACGGCCAGCGCGACGGGGCGAGTTCGAGCCCGCGCTCCCAGCTGCGCACCGCCTGGGCGAGGTCACCGGCATGCCACTGGGCGACACCCAGGTGATACTCGGCGACCGGCCGCGCGGGCGCCGTCTCCAGCATGTCCCGCCAGTGCGGGGCGACCAGGGTCGGTCCCGGCGGGGCGACACGGCGCGGCTCCGGGACGGCGCCGGAGTGCAACAGCTCGACCCACGGCGCCTGTTCGGGGCCGAGGTCGGCCTCGTCGAAGGGCGTGCCGGACAACTTGTGGCCGGCGCACAGGACTTCGAGCGCTCCCCAGCCGGACCCGGTGGCGAGCCGCTCGCCCGGTTCGGCGTCGGCGCAGGGCCGCCAGGCCTCGTACGCCGCGTCCACCGCGTCGCGGGGCAGCGCCTGGGCGAGCCGCTGCTCGGCCTCGCCGCGCGCGGCCGACCAGTCGCCGCCGTGCACCACGTCCGGCGCGGCCGAGAGCGGGCCGTACGACTCCAGCCAGGCGAACTCCGCCTCGGCGTCCAGGCGTACGTGCTCCAGCTGGGTCCGCGCGAGACCCGCCTGGATCTCCGCGTACCCGCCGGTGCCCGGCTCGGTCAGCCACTCCTGCCAGCGCCGCCCGCCGGTGCCGGTGCCCCAGACGAAGAGCTTGCGGCCGCGCTGCAGATCGGTCGACGTCTGGACGAGTCCGTGCCCGTCGTCGTCGAGCGCGGCGATCCACCGCCGGGCGTCGGCCGGTACGTCGTAGAAGTAGTCGGCGGCGTACTCGCTGCGCGGCGGATACGTCCGGTCCACCCCGTCGGTCTCCGGCACCGGCACCTTGCGCAGGCCGCCCGCGTACCCGAAGTGCCAGGCCTCGTCGGCCGGGGCGAGGACGCGGCGCTCCTGGGGCACCGCGATGTTGGACCACCAGTACACCGGCACCGGCTTCTCGTGCGGATTGCGGATCCGCACGCCGACGTGCAGGAAGTCGGAGTCCGCGGGCAGCCACAGGTCCACCTGGAAAGGCACGTCGCGCAGACGTTCCCACTCCCAGAGCCGCAGCATCTCGCCGCCGTCGGGTGCGGTGACGCGGGCGGCGTGCAGGGGCGCGCAGGACAGCGTCGTGTGGCCGGTGGCGCCGATGTTCCACTCGATGCCGCCGGAGAACCAGGCGCCGTTGAGCGCGAAGTCGGCGGGCTGCAACACCGGGTTGCGGTAAAGGAGTTCACGGCCCGTCGGCTTGTGGAAGAGGGAGTGCACGCGGCCGCCGAGGCCCGGCAGGACGGTGGCGCGCAGCCGGTCGTTCTCGACGACGAGCGTGTCGAGCGTCGTCTCGGTGCGCTCACGGCCGTACCCGTCGAGCACCCGGGTCGGCAGGATGCCGCGCAGCGGCTCGTACCCCAGCTGCCGCGCCATGTCGCGCGGCAGCCCCTCTCTGCCCCGCTCTTCCGGCGTGTGCACCCTGCGCAGCGGCCGCAGCGGTGTCAGCGGGTTCTCGGGGCCCAAAGGGGCGGCGGGCAGCGTCAGTACGTCACGTCGCACGGTGGTCGTCACGATCACCATGGAACACGCTGACGGCGGCCTCGACCAGGGTCTCCACCGGTCAGGATTGCGCAAAGGCGCCGGGTACAGCGCCCCGTAAGGGGCGCGGGGAACTGCGCGACCAGCCCCCACCGGCCCGCGGGTTCATCACCGTCAATCCAGCGGAGCGGTCAACGCCCACCGTTCGTGATCGCGCCAGGCCCCGTCGATGAAGAGGAAGTCAGGCGAGAAGCCCTCGAGCCGGAAGCCGCAGCTGCGGGCGAGGGCGATGGACGCGGCGTTGCGGGGCTGGACGTTGATCTCCAGGCGGTGCAGTTTCAGTACGTCGAAGGCGTACCGCACGACGAGTCCGAGCCCCTCCCGCATCAGCCCGCGCCCCGCCGCGTGGGCGAAGGCGCCGTAGCCGAGCGCCCCGCACCGGAAGCCGCCCTCGACGATGTTGTTGATGTTGACGAAGCCGGCGACGCTGCCGCCGGCCGCCCGCTCGCAGAGCAGGAACCCGGCCTTGGTCGGGTCCTCGATGAGGATGCCCGCGTACGAGGCGTAGGCCGTGTCGGTGGTGGGCGGGAAGAGCCAGGGGCGGTGCAGCTCACGGCTCTCCCGCGCGCGCGTGGTGAACTCGGGGCCGTCCGCGAGGGTGTAGGGGCGTATGCCCACGCGGGAGCCCTCGGCGAGGTAGGTGGTGCTTTCAGGCATCCGGCCACGCTAGCTCCCGCGTCAGCCGGGGCAGCTCTCGCCCTTCTTCACCACGCCGATGGTGACGCGCTGCCCGGTCAGCTGCTTGCCGGGGGCCGGGGACTGGGAGCACACCTTCCAGCTGAGCGGCCACAGCACGTGCCGGTCGAAGCCGCTGGTGTCGTGGACGTCGACGCGGGTGCGGTAGTCGAGGCCCGAGAAGACCCGCACGAGGCCCTTCCCCCGGAAGTCCGGCATCGGCGGTCCCGCCGCGGCCGCCGTCGTCACGGTCATGACGCCCGCGGCGAGCGCCGCGCCCGCGACGACTCCCGCGCGCCTGAGATGTACGTTCACTTGCGCCTCCGCATGAAGTACGCCCCGCAGAGCGCGCCGATCAGACCCGTGACGAGCAGTGCCACCCACAGGGGCATGGTCACTTCGGGGATCAGAAGTCTGATCTTGGTGTGGCGGGTGTTCTCGAAGATGAAGACCAGGCCGAGCACGGCGAGCGCGAGGACGGCCACCCTGCCGGGCGTCATGGCGCCACGGATGCCGCCGCCACCCGAGCTGCTCTTCTTCGAGCCGCTCGTGGGGGTGCTGGGACTCATGCGTGGACCCTTCCGTCGGAGCTTCGGCCGCCCTCCCCTGGCGACCAGCATGGGCCGCCGGGGAGGGTTTGCGCGCGGTGGGTGCCGCTCCGGGGTGGGGGTGTGAGCCGTACGGGTGAGTCCGGGTTCAGCGGACGACGGGCAGGCGCAGCACCCCGGTGTTCTTGGGCGTGCTGGTGACCGTCACCGGCTTGACGCCTCTGTTCCCGATGTACGCGTCGTCGCTGGCCGCGACGGTGAACCGCAGCTTGTGGCCCGCCTTGTACCGGTGCACGATCCCCGGCAGCGAGAAGGTGAACGGCTTGGTCACGTCCGGGACGCGCACGGGGGCCACGAGCCGGTGCACCAGCGTCTTCTTGCCGTCGGGCGCGATGTCGTACAGCTTCGCGAAGAGGACCAGCTTGTCGGCGGCGTCGCCGGAGTTCTGCACCTTCGCCGTCCGGGGCGAGAGGACCTTGAGGGTCGCCTTCGGGGCGCCCACGACGTCCACCGGGGCGGTCAGCGGCTCGCTCGTCCAGTCGAGGTGGGTGCCCTTGGTGTCGTGCGGTGCGGGGTCGGGGAGCCCGATCATCCGGGCGATGGAGCTCTCCGAGTGACTCGTCGGGATCAGCCGGTTGCGATACTCGCGGCTGCCGCGTGCGACCTTCGCGGGGTTGTCGACGAGCTTGCCGTCGCCGGACAGATACAGCTTCTGGCTGAGCGCGGGCAGCTGCGGGGCGGTGGCGTAGGAGCCGTTCGGTCTGCCGGCGCCCGGCACCCAGTCCTGGTGGTAGGCGAAGGCGGGTCCGGTGTCGACGCCCTTCTTCCGGTGGAGGTAGCGGTCGAACCACGACAGGATCCGCTTGCCGACGTAGCTGGTCTCCAAGTTGCCCTTGGAGAGGTTGAGTTCGCCGGACGCCGGGGCGGTGAGGCCGCCGCTGTGGCCCCAGGACTGCCAGATCATCTTGGCCGTGGTGCCCTGTGCCTTCAGCGTCTCGTACGTCGCCTGCGCCTCGTTGAGGTTGAAGAGGCTGTCCGCCTGGCCTTGGACGAGGAGGGTGGGCGCCTTGACCCGGGGCAGGTAGGAGACGGGCGAGACGCTGCGCGCGTACTTCTGGAATGCCGCGGTCTTGTCGGCGGGATAGCGGCCCGAGTTGAGGGTGCGGATCGTCTGGCAGGCCTGCGTGGCGAAGTGCAGGCAGGTCAGGGAGTTGATACGGGACGGGTCCAGGCTCCGCACGAGCAGCGGCTGGCCCTCACCGACGAGAAAGAAGCCGTTCATCCACTGCCACTTGGCGGCGCCGGGGACGCGTCGGTCGGTGGCGTTGTTCGGGCCGAGCGAGTAGCTCAGGTCGTTCCAGGTGATCATCGGTACGAGGGCGTCGACCCGGTGGTCGACGGCGGCCGTCGCCAGCTGGACCGCCCCGCCGTAGGAACCGCCGATCATGCCGACACGCGGATCGGCCCCGGCGTCCTTGGTGACGTAGTCGATCTTCGTGCCGTCGTCGGCGGCGCGCTTGCCCGCGAGGAAGTCGATGAGCGCGGAGGCCGCCTTGCCGTCGGTCTTCGGGTCGTCCAGGGAGATCAGACACCCGGACTTTCCGAAGCCGAGCCCGGAGTAGACGAGCCCGACGTAGCCGCGCTTGGCGAAGGCCTTGCCGTTGTCCGCGGTCCCGTCGGACTTGCTGCCGCCGAAGCCGTTGGTGGTGAGCACGGCGGGCGCGGGGTGCGCGGCGTCCACGCCGGCGGGCCGGTAGAGATCGGCGTCGACGGTGCAGCTCCTGCCGCCCACGCCGACCGTGAACTTCAGTGCGGTGACGGTGTACCGGCCGGTCGCACTCGCCGGGGCGGGGCCCACGACGGCGAGCGGGGCGGCGAGCGCGGCACCCAGGGCGAGGGCGAGCGGCGCGCGGGACCGGGAGACGGCACGACGGGGTGCGGTACGACGGGACACGAGACCTCCACGCTGAGGACAGCCGAATACCGACCGGTCAGTAACCGGACAGGGTCATGCTGTGACGCGTGTCACGCCTGGGTCAACGCTCGTGGCGGGCGTTTCTCGACGAATCTGGACGGAAATTCAGTACGGGGGTCTTGACGGAGGGCCGGCATGCAGGTCTTGGGGGAGGGCCGGTACGCAGGTCTTGACGGAGGGTCGGCTCTCAGGTCTTGACGGAGGGACGGCACGCGGAACGTGACGGAGGCCCGGTGCAGGATCTTGACGGAGGCTCGGCATGCAAGCCCTGACGGGCGTCCGGTGCACGGACCCTGGCCGAGCCACGGCACGCAAACCCTGACGGAGGGTCGGCACGCGACCCCTGACGGATGCACGGCACACAGACCCTGACGCAGGCTCGGCACGCGAGCCCTGGCATGCATCCGGCGGCACGCAGACCCTGACGGACGCCCGGCACCCGGACCCTGACCGAGGATCGGCACACGAACGCTGACCGACGCCCGGCACCCGGCCCCTGGCCCTGGCCCTGGCCCTGGCCCTGGCCCTGGCCGAGGATCGGCACACGAGCCCTGACCAACGCCCGGCACCCGGACCTGACCGAGGCTCGGCACCCCGCCCCTGACCGAGAGACGGCAGCAGCCCCTGACGGACCCCCGGTGCCCAGATCTCGGCAGAGATCCAGTACGCCGCTTCTCGGCGCCAGTGCCCGGCAGGCGGATCTCACGCCAGCGCTGGCACCTCAAGCGTCAACGTCCCCGCCTCCGTGTCCAGTTCGGCCGGCAGGCCGAACGGGACCGTCAACGCGCCCTCGCAGTGGCCGAATCCGAAGTCCTCGACGATCGGCACCCCTAGCCCGCCGAGCCGGTCGGCGAACAGGGCCCGCACATCGCCGGCCGGCTCGCAGTCCTCCCAGGACCCGAGCACGATCCCGGCGACACCCTCCAGCCACCCGGCCCGCAGCAACTGCGTGAGGATCCGGTCGAGTCGGTACGCCTCCTCGCCTATGTCCTCCACGCAGAGCAGCCCGCCGCGCGCGGACACCCGCCCGTGCGCCGCGCCCAGGTCGGCGGCGAGCAGACTCACGCACCCGCCGAGCGTGACACCACGGGCCCGCCCCGCCACCAGCGCGGCCGCCCCTTCGGGGGCGATCACCCGCACGCTCTCCGGCTCGAAGAGCGTCGCGCGCAGATGGTCCTGGGCCCGTGTGTTCTTGAGAAAGTCGGCTACCGCGACCATCGGGCCGTGCAGTGTGGCGAGGCCGAGACGTGCGGCGAACGCCTCGTGGAGGGTGGTGATGTCGCTGTAGCCGAGGAACACCTTGGGCCCCGCGGCCCGCATCGCCGTCCAGTCGACGAGGTCCGCCATCCGCGCGGCGCCGTACCCGCCGCGCGCGCAGAACACCGCGGACACGGTCGGATCGCACCATGCCCGCTCCAGGTCCCGCGCCCGGTCCGCGTCGGCCCCCGCCAGGTAGTCGAACTCCCCGTGCAGGTCCAGGACATGGGGTGCGACGACGGGCTCCAGGTCCCAGCCGCGCAGGATGTCGAGCCCCGCCGCCAGCTGGTCCCGCTCCACCGGGCCGCTCGGGGCCACGACGGCGACCCGCGCGCCGGGGGTCAGCCGTGCGGGGCGGGTCAGCGGATTCACTTGACGAGCTCCAGGGTGGGGACCGGTCCCGTCAGGTTGAGGCCGAACACCTGGGCGTACAGGGAGAGTTCCGTCTCCAGGGCCCGGATCAGTGTGTCCGCGCGGCGGAATCCGTGGCCCTCGCCCTCGAAGGCGATGTACGCGTACGGCACGCCGCGCCCCTCGAGCTCGGCGATGAACCGCTCGGCCTGCGCGGGCGGACAGATCACGTCGTCGAGCCCCTGCAGCAGCAGGAACGGCGCGGTGACCCGGTCGGCGTGCTCGGCGGGCGAGCGTTCCACGTACCGTGCCCGCGCCTCGTCGAACGGCCCGATCAGCGAGTCCAGGTACCGGGACTCGAAGTCGTGCGTCCCGCCGTCGACCCACGCCGTGAGGTCGAGGACCGGATAGCTGATGGTGCCGCAGGCGTACACGTCCGTCGTGGTCAGGGACGCCGCCGTGGTCCAGCCGCCCGCGCTGCCGCCGCGGATCGCGAGCCGGTCCCGGTCCGCCGTGCCCTCGTCGGCGAGGGCGAGCGCGACGGCCGCGCAGTCCTCGACGTCGACCACGCCCCACTGCTCGCGCAGCCGTTCGCGGTAGGCGCGGCCGTAGCCCGTCGACCCGCCGTAGTTGACCTCGGCGACGCCGATGCCACGCGAGGTGAAGTAGGCGATCTCCAGGTCGAGCACGAGGGGCGAGCGGCCGGTGGGGCCGCCGTGCGCCCACACCACGTACGGCGGCCGTTCGTCGTCGGGGGCGACGCGGGTGGGGTGGTGCGGCGGGTAGACGTGCGCATGGATCTCGCGTCCGGCCGGGCCGCTGAAGGTGCGGATGCGCGGCTCGGGGTAGTACGCGGTGTCCACGGGGTCGTCGTGCGCGGCGCCGATCACGCGGGCGCGGCCGGTGCTCGTGTCCAGCTCCACCACCTCGTACGCGCTGCGGGGGCTCGCCGCGACGCCTGCGACCCGGGCGCCGCAGACCGCGACGGTCGAAGCGAACTCGGTCCAGGGGCCCGCCGCGTCGACGACCTCACCCGTCTCCGGGTCGAGCACGCCGAGCGAGGTGGCGCCCTTGCCGTGCACGACGGCGATCAGGCCGCTGTCCAGCGGCGCGAACCAGCCGGCGCCGACCTGCCACAGGGGTCCCGCGAACTCCTCGTCGCGCGGGCACAGGGGCGTCCCGCGGCCGCCGTCGGCCGGGTCCTTGCGGTACAGGTTCCACCAGCCGGTCTGGTCACCGGCGTACAGAAGCTGCCCGTCGACGCTCCACTCCACCTGCGCGATCGACTCCCGGGGCCCGCCGGCGACCGCTCTCGGCGCGCCGAACGTGCCGTCCGCGCGGACGTCGGCGACCAGCAGTTCCGTGCCGTCCCACGGCATCCGGGGGTGATCCCAGGCGATCCACGCGACGCGGCCGCCGTCGGGCGAGAGCCGGGGCCCGGTGATGAACCGGTGCCGGTCGTCGGTGAGTTCACGCAGCGCGGCGCGGTCCTGTGCCGCCGAGCCGTCCAGGGGCACGGCGACGGCCACACGGCGCACATCGGTGGGCGCTTCGCCGGTGAACTCCTCCATGACGCACCAGACTTCGCCCCGGTCCAGGTGCACACAGGGGTCGACGTAGCGCAGTCCGCCGCCCACGTCGGAGACCGGCGTGAGCGGGCGCGGCACGTCGCCGGGGCGTTCGGGCTCGTACGCGTACAGCCGCTGGTCGGAGAAGTTCGCGAACACGACCAGCGGACCCGCGGCTCCCTCGGCCCCGGCCCAGGCCTGCCCGCCGTACTCCATGACCCGGCTGCGCACGTTCCACGGAGCGGGCAGCACCGATTCCTCCACCCCGTCCGGGCTCCGCCGCACCAGCGCACGCCTGCCGCCTTCCGCGGGCCGCGGCTCGGTCCACCACGCCTCGGCCCCGACGAAGCCGACTTGGGCCGGAGAGCCGTCGTGGGCCGCTGCGAGCGCGGCGTCGATGGGTGACGGCCACGATCCGTACGCCTGGGTCTGTCTCATGTCCCTCTCTTCCCCCATGTCCCTTTGTTCCCTAGGCCGTTCGCAGATAGCGGTCGAGAACGCGGACGCCGAAGTGCAGCGCGTCGACCGGCACCCGCTCGTCCACGCCGTGGAAGAGGGCCTGGTAGTCGAAGCCCACCGGGGTCTTCAGCGGCGAGAAGCCGTACCCGGTGATCCCAAGGCGCGAGAACTGCTTGGCGTCCGTGCCGCCGGACATGCAGTACGGCATCACATGCCCTTCGGGCGCGAACTCCTCCACGGCGGCTCGCATCTTCGCGTACGTCGACGAATCCACCGGCGCCTGCAGCGCCACCTCTCGGTGGTGGAACTCCCAGTCGACGTCCGTGCCGGTGAGCCGGTCAAGGGTGGCGACGAATTCTTCCTCGCCGCCGGGCAGCATGCGCCCGTCCACGTAGGCGACGGCTTCCCCTGGAATCACATTGACCTTGTAACCGGCCTGCAGCATGGTCGGGTTGGCGCTGCCCCGTACGGTCGGCTCGACGAGGGAGGCGGCAGGGCCGAGTTTCTCCAGGAGGACGTCCACGTCGAATCCGGGCGCGTCCGGATCGGCCTCCACGCCGTAGAGCCCGGCCAGATCGAGCAGCGCCGCACGGACCGTCGGCGTGAGCCGCACCGGCCAGCGGTGCTGCCCGATGCGGGCGATCGCCTCCGCGAGCCTGGTCACCGCGTTGGCGTGGTTCACCTTCGAGCCGTGGCCCGCCTTGCCGCGCGCGGTGAGCTTGAGCCAGCCGGTGCCGCGCTCGCCCGCGGCGATGGGGTAGAGCTGGTTGCCCCGCCCGTCGTGGAAGGTGAAGGCACCGGACTCGCTGATGCCTTCCGTGCACCCCTCGAAGAGGGACGCGTGCCGGTCGGCGAGGAAGCCGGAGCCGTCCTCGGCGCTCGCCTCCTCGTCCGCGGTGAACGCGATGACGATGTCCCGCCGGGGCCGCACGCCCGCACGGGCCCAGCCGCGCACGACGGACAGGATCATCGCGTCCATGTTCTTCATGTCGATGGCGCCGCGGCCCCACAACACACCGTCGCGGAGCTCTCCGGAGAACGGGTCCACGCTCCAGTCGGACGCCTCGGCGGGCACGACGTCCAAGTGGCCGTGGACAAGGAGCGCGTCGGCTGAAGGGTCGGTTCCCTCGACGCGCGCGACGACGTTCGTACGCCCCGGTGAGCACTCCAGGAGCGTCGGTTCGAGCCCGGCCCCGGCCAGGCACTCGGCGACGTATTCGGCGGCGGGCCGCTCCCTGCAGTCGCCGCTGCCGCGGTTGGTGGTGTCTATCCGGATGAGATCGGACGTGAACCGCACGACCTCGTCGAGCGCCTTCGCGTCGACCTGCGGTCTCGCCCGCTCCCCTGCCTGCTCCCCCGTCTGCTCAGCCATACTGCTCCTCCACGGCGGCCGATGCGATCGTCGTGACCGCCTTGAAGGTGCGGATGCCCTCGTACATGGTCTCGCTGGTGTACGCGACCTTCCGCTCGCCGCTGCGCCGCACGCCCGGCACGACGGTCGACGCCATGGCCAGATGCTCGGCGTCAAACTCCAGCTCGACGGTGAACGGGCCGCCCCGGACCGGCTGGTGGCGCGTGGCGAGGGCCGCCGCCTCCCGCGCCGCGGCCCGGATGTCGGCGGCGGTGCGGGTCGGCGTCCGGCACACAGCTGCGTACCGCGACACATGGTCCTTCACGGCCACCTTCAGCGCGCCCGGCGCATAGCCGAGCGCGTCCTCGCAGGCCAGATCGTCGCCGGTGACCAGGACGACGGGCACGCCGTACTCGGCGACCACATGCGAGTTGAGCAGCCCTTCACTCGCGCGTACGTCGTTGACCCACACGCCGGTGATCGAGTTGGCGAGGTAGGTGTGCGCGAGCACGCCCTCCATGCCGGCGCCCGCGTGGTACCCGATGAACGCGATGCCGTCGACGTCGTCGTGCTGGACGCCCTCGACCATGGAGAGCGACTTGTGACGCCCTGTCAGCATCTGGGCCCGCTCGTCCAGCTGCTCCAGGAGCAGATTGCGCATGGTCCAGTGCGCCTCGTTGATGAGCACCTCGTCAACGCCGCCGTCGGAGAACCCGAGCAACGCGGCGGTTTCCTCCGAGGTGTACATAGCCCGGCACCGCGCCCACTGCGGCGTACCGGGCCGCACGGCGGGGGGGCAGGGCACGCCCG
>NZ_JBHYIG010000038.1:0-20665 GCF_042740015.1 Streptomyces sp. NPDC059037 | reverse complement strand
ACGCCGTACGAAGGTGGAGACCGTGAAGGCCATCCGTCGATTCACCGTACGTCCCCCCCCTACCCCCCCCCCGTCCCCCCCCCCCCCGCCCCCTTGCGGCCGGGTCCGGGGGCCCCCGGGTCACCCCCCCACACACCCCGCCCCCCCCAAACACCCCCCCGGGGGGGGTTACCCCGTCCGAGGTGAACATCGCCCGGCACCGCTCCCACTGCGGCGTACCGGGCAGCACGTCGGCGGGCCAGGTCACTCCGGTGGCGCCCTCCATGTCGGCGCTGATGAGGATCTTCATGACGAGCTGTCCCGTCGCAGGTCGCAGGCGTGGATCTTCATGCCGCTTCACGTTACGCGCCGACGGCGATATCAGCCACGATGAGAGGGCGAACACACCCGGTTCTCGCCGGAACATCGCGGCGAGGTGACGTTCGTAGATCCCTGCGGTAGGCCGGAACCATGAAGGGGCGTCTTGACGGCAAGGTGGCCTTCGTCACCGGCGCGGCCGGCGGACTCGGCCGCGGCCACGTTCTGCGGATGGCGGAGGAAGGCGCCGACCTGGTCATCGTGGACATCTGCGGGCCGGTCGACACCGTGCCCTACCCGCAGTCGACACCGGAGGAGCTGGGCGAGGCGGTCGACGAAGTGCGGGCCCTGGACCGCCGCGTCGTGGCACGGCAGGCGGATGTGCGCGATCGGGCCGCACTCCAGGAGGCGTACGACGCGGGGCTCGCCGAGTTCGGGCAGATCGACGTCGTCGTCGCCAACGCGGGGATCGCACCGCTCCTTGTGGAAGACCGGCTGCAGGCGTGGCACGACGCCATCGATGTGAACCTCACCGGCACGTTCCACACCATCGAGGTGGCCATCCCGTCGATGGTCGCCGCCGAGCGGGGCGGCTCGATCGTGATCGTCAGCTCCACCGCCGGCCTTGTCGGCATCGGCGGGGCCAGCAACGGCGGCCTGGGTTACGCCGCCTCCAAACACGGTGTGGTCGGGCTGATGCGTACGTACGCCAACAACCTCGCCCGGCACAGCATCAGGGTGAACTCGGTGCACCCCACCGGCGTGGCCACCCGCATGGTGACCGATCCGGCCATCGTCGAGTTCGTCGCCCAGGACCCGATGCTGTCCGGGGATGCACCAAATGCCCTTCCGGTGGCCACAGTCGAGCCGGTCGACGTGGCGAACGCCGTCCTGTGGCTGGCCTCGGACGAAGCCCGCTATGTCACCGGTGTCACGCTGCCCGTCGACGCCGGATTCATCAACCGCCGCTGAGTCGCCGAGCCGGCGGTGGAGAGGGGGAGCGCCATGGCCGATCGGGCCGATCGGGCCGATCAGTACGCGGACACGGTTCTGGTGGGCGGGCACGTCAAGACGTCGTCGGGCTGGGCCGAGGGACTCGCCGTACGCGCCGGTGTCATCGAAGCGGTCGGCGGCCGCGAGGACGTGCTGCGCCGGCGCGGACCGGACACGCGGGTGATGGAGCTGGCCGGCGACACCGTCCTGCCGGGCCTGCACGACCTGCATGTGCACCCGATCTACGCCGGGGTCCGCGAACGCCGCTGCAAGGTCCCGCAGGGCTCGAACCTGGCCGACACCCTCCGCATCGTGGCCGCTCACGTGTCTCGGGCCGCCCCCGGCGCATGGGTTCTCGGCGGGCAATGGGACACGTCCGCGCTCGGCACCCTCCCGGACCGGACCGTCCTTGACGCCGTCGCCCCCCATCATCCTGTCCTCCTGGAGGACACCAGCGGACACAGCTCATGGGCGAACAGCGCGGCACTCCGGGCCGCCGGAATCGGCCCCGGCACACCGGACCCGCCGGGCGGCGTCTTCGAGAGGGACCTCGCAGGCCGTCCGAGCGGCATACAACGCGAGACCGCCGCCGATCTGCTCGCCGCCTCGGCCCCCAAGCCCGCCGACGAGGAGGTGGAGGCGGCCCTGGAGTGGGCGCTGGGAGAGATGCTCTCCTACGGGATCACGTCGTTCACCGAGGCCGCGGTCGGGTTCACCGCCGGGCCGCGGGCCGAACTGCTCGCCTACACCCGGCTCGCCGCGCGCGGAGCGGTCAGGCAGCGCGTGCGTCTCAGTCTCGTGTGGTCCCCCAATGACCCTGCCTGTGAAGAGGTGATCGCGACACGGAACCTCTGCGCGAGCGGTCACATCACACCCGACTGCGTGAAGATCTTCCTCGACGGGGTACCGACCGACAGCCGCACGGCGGCGATGATCGAGCCCTACACGGCCACGGGCGATGGACGAGACGACGAGGCAGGCAGGCACGGGCTGCTCGCGATCGCGCCGGCAGTCCTCGATCAGGCGGTGACCCGATTCGACCGGATGGGCATCACCGTCAAGTTCCACGCGGCCGGCGATGCGGCGGTCAGGGCGGCGCTCGACGCCGTCGAGGCCGCCCGCGCGGCCAACGGACACGGCCCCTGCATGCACAACGTAGGACACTGCACGTTCGTGGCGAAGACCGACATCGAGCGGGCGGCACAGATCGGCGCGACGTTCGAAGTCTCGCCCTACTTGTGGCAGCCCTCCCCCATCTGCTCCGACATCGCAACGGCCGTCGGCCCACAGGCGGTTGAACGCGTGTGGCCGGTGCGCGAGATGCTCGAAGCCCACGCGCTGGTCGTGCCGGGGTCGGACTGGTGCGTGGTGCCGTCGGTGAATCCGTGGTCCGCCATCGAAACGCTCGTCACCCGGCAGCGGCCAGGGGGCAGCCCTGACAGTTTCGGCGCGTCGCAAGCCATCACGCTGGAGCAGGCCTTCGAACTCTTTACGGTCAACTCCGCGCGGCAGGAGGGCATGGCGCACCGGGTCGGGCGGATCGAACCGGGCATGCTCGCCGACGTCATCGTCGTCGGCCAGAACCCCTTCGAAGTGCCGGTCACTCAAGTCCACGCCACCGAGGTCAAGATGACGTTCGTCGAGGGTGAACTGGGCTTCGACGCCGGGGCGTAGCGGCCATCCGGGCGTCGGTCACCTGGTCCGGTACGCCCGGAGAAAGGTCCGCACTCCCTCGACGACGAGTGGCCGGACGCGGGTGTCCTGCGCGGCGTTCGCGGAACCGAGCCGGTCAAGGGCGACGCCGAAGGTCAGCGCGATGAACTGGTCGGCCGCGAGTCGGGGGTCGGGGACGTCGAGCAGCCCGGCCGCGGCCAGGGCGGCGAGCCGCTCGGCGATCGCTTCGTCGGGGGTGTCGGCCATGGCGTTGTAGCCCCGGTGCGGAAGGTTGCCGGACTCCGCCCGGACCAGTCGTTGCAGCGTCGCGTACTCCGCCGAGCCGAGCATGTCGGTCGCGATGCGCATCGAGAACGTGACCAGGGCGTCCTCGAGTTCGGCGTCCTCGGCGACGTCGGTGAGCGTGTCGTCGAGGGTGCGCCGGATCGTGGTGATCAGTGACTGGCCGACGGCGTCGACGACTGCCTGCAGCAGCGTCTGCTTGTCGCCGAAGTAGTCGTAGACCGTCCGCTTGGACACCTCGGCCCGTGCGGCGACCGCGTCGACGCTCGACCGGTCGAAGCCGTCGGCGAGGAACAGTTCCCGGGCCGCCGTGAGGATGGCGGCCCGCTTGTGCGCGGACCCCTCGCGCAGCGTCTTCGTGGTCGGTGACTTCGTGGTCGGCATGGGCACATCTTAGCCGTCCTACACTGCACGGTGTAGTGTAGTTCTGTACTCGGCACATGTCCTTGCACGCCCGCCCATGCCGGAAGGGACGTCTCGTCCATGACCGCAACGCTCGCTCCACCGGTCCGCGTCGAAAAGGCCGCCATCTGGGCCCTCGGCATGCTGGCCGTCGCCACCGGGGCCCTGGAGTCGGTGGTGGCGCCGACGCTCCCGCTCCTGCAACGCGAGCTGGACATCAGTCCGTCCACCGGGGCGGTGCTCAACGTCGTGCTCGCCATCACCGGCGCGCTCGTCACACCGCTCGCGGGCAAGCTCGGCGACCGCTACGGCGGAAAACGGGTCCTCATCCGGCTGATGGCAGTGGTCTCGGTCGGTGGCCTGGTCTCCGCGGTGGCGCCGAACCTGCCCGTGCTGCTGCTCGGCCAGGTACTGCAGGGGGCGATGATCGGCGCGCTGCCCCTGTCGTTCATCGTGGTGCGCAAACACCTCCCCGCGCGGGAGTCGAAGGTGGCCATCGGGCTGGTCAGCGGGATGTTCGTGGGTGGCTCGATGGTGGGTCTCCTTGCGGCCGGGCCCGTGGCGCAGGCGCTCTCGCGACACTGGATGTTCGCGGTGCCGACGTTCGCGGTCATCGGGTTCACCCTGCTGGTGAACAGGCTGATGCCGGCTGACGAGCCGGGCCGGACGGGCGGAGCCGGGATCGA
The DNA here is from genome assembly GCF_042740015.1 of Streptomyces sp. NPDC059037. Classification (NCBI taxonomy): domain Bacteria; kingdom Bacillati; phylum Actinomycetota; class Actinomycetes; order Kitasatosporales; family Streptomycetaceae; genus Streptomyces; species Streptomyces sp. NPDC059037. The sequence goes on along the minus strand of NZ_JBHYIG010000038.1, from coordinate 16,331 downwards.
CTGGCCGGGCATGCTTCTCTTGAGCGGGATCCTGGTCACGCTCATGCTCGCCCTCGCGGTGGCGCCCGACGCCGGCTCGCAGCCGCTCGTGCTCCTCGCCCTCCTCGTGCTGCTGGCCGCCTTCGTGGCCGGGTGGACGGCCGTTGAACGTCGTGCGGCCGCGCCGCTGATCGATCTGAGCATGCTGGCGCGGCCTGTGATCTGGAAGTCGTGTGTGCTGACGTTCGTGATCTGCCTCGGCACCGCGACGGGGGTCTTCCTCATTCCGCAACTGCTCGACGTGTCCGGCGACGGGTACGGGTTCGGGGCCAGCGCCACCATGATCGGCTTCATCCTCCTGCCCGGCGCCGTGGCCGGGACGCTGGCCGGGCCGGCCGGTGGGCTCGGGGAGCGGCGTTTCGGCTCGCGCGCCGTGGCCGCTGCCGCGGTCGTCCTCATGACCACCGCCATGCTCGCCCTGTCCTTCGCACACACCGAGGTCTGGCACATCGTCGTCGGCAAGGCGCTCATCGCGCTGGCCAACGGCCTGTGCGTGACGGCCATGGTGACCGGCATCGTCTCTTCCGTCGATGAAAGTGACACCGGCATCGCCACCAGCCTGATCCTGGTGACGCGCGTCCTTGGCTCCGCCATGGGCGGGATGCTCGGTGGCGTGCTCCTCACTTCGGGGACCCCTTCCGGATCGAAGGTCCCGGACGAATCGGCCTTCGTCGCCGGCTTCCTCATCGCCGGCGTCGTCGCGGCGCTGTCCCTGCTTGTCGTCCGTTCCATGAGCAAAGGAGCCAGGAAATGACCCCCACCGATCAGCTGAGGGACATCCGTTCCACGCCCAGGCGCGAGGTCCTGATATCCGGGGCCAGCATCGCGGGTCCCGCCCTCGCGTTCTGGCTCAACCGCTACGGATTCGCGGTCACGGTGGTCGAGAAGGCGAGCGCACCGCGGAGCGGTGGTTACCCCGTCGACGTACGCGGCACCGCACTTGAGGTCGTGCGGAGGATGGGGATCCTGCCGCGGCTGCGGGAGGCGCACATCGACCTGCGCCGGCTGACCTTCCTCGACGCGGACGGCGGCGAGGTGGCCTCGCTCGACCCGCACAGCGTCACCGGCGGGGTCGCGGGAGAGGACCTGGAGGTGCCGCGCGGGGATCTGACCGACGCTCTCTACGCGGCGGTCCGTGACGACGTGGAGTTCCTGTTCGGCGACTCCATCGACACCCTCGACCAGTCGGGCGGCCATGGGGTCGACGTCACCTTCCGCGGGGGCGGCAGGCGTACGTTCGACATGGTGGTCGGCGCGGACGGTCTGCACTCGCGCACCCGGGAGGCCGTGTTCGGCCCCGAAGAGCAGTTCCACCGGTACCTCGGCTACTGCTTCGCGGGATTCACGATGCGCAACACCTTCGGGCTCTCCCACGAGACCGTGCTGTGGAACACCCCGGGCAGAGCCGCGGCTCTCTACGCCGCGGGGGACGACGGCGAAGTGCACGCCTTCCTGAACTTCGCCCGCCCGCAACCGCCGTTCGACGCGTTCCGGAACCCTCAGGCCCAACGGGACCTGGTCGCCGCGGTCTTCGCCGACGCGGGATGGGAGGTCCCCGGCATGGTCGCCGCCCTGCGCGACGCGGACGACCTGTTCTTCGACGTGGTCAGCCAGATCCGTATGCCCCGCTGGTCAAGCGGCAGGGTCGCGCTGGTGGGCGACGCCGCGTACGCACCGTCGTTCCTCACCGGGCAGGGCTCTAGCCTGGCGCTCGTCGGTGCGTACATGCTGGCCGCTTCCCTGGCCGACCGTGACCACACAGCGGGCTTCGCCGCGTACGAAGACAGCACCCGCGGGTTCGTGACCGCGAACCAGGACCAGGTCGGCAAGGGCGACGCCACCCTCTTCCCCACCACCGCACGGGCCCTGGAGCAGCGCAACGCCATGCTGCGACAGCTCAGCACCATGCCGCCCTCCCGGGAGGGACGACCGGCCCACTCGGCCCTCACGCTGCCCGAGTTCATGCCTGTGCCGTAGCTCAAGCAGGTTCGTTCCGGTCAACTCTCGTTATCAGAACTACGCCGCCAAGCCCATCCCTGAGGAGGACAACAGGAAGGGCGGGGAACGGATCGCCGAGTTCTACAAGGTCGACCGTATCCTCGGCTCCGACGCGTTCTACGTCCATATCCGCAGCTGACCGCTGGAGGTGAGCCGGTGACGGCCACTCCCCCGTCCGCCGAACTTCTCGGCGCGACGACCGCCGAGCCCTGCATCTCGTACTTCACCTTCTTCCTGCGCGGCCTGGAGGACGGCGCCGATCCTCAGGCGGCCGTCGGCACCGCCCCCAAACGCTGGACGGTGCTCGCCGGTCCTGGCGGCGCGCTCTTCCGGTGCGCCACCACCGACTTCCACCCACAGGTACGCCTTGAGAGCTGGTCCGGCGAACCGGCGGCGCCGCAGGGCAGCTGGGACACCCTGGAGACAGTGGAGTTCGAGCTGTTCCGGCACGGGAAGGTGCAGCTCAACGAGTGGGACGGCTTTCCGTCGGGCGAGCCGGTGGAACTCGGCGGACCGGGCGTCTACCGGCTGCGCGCGGCGAGCCTGGGCCGCGACGCCGCGAAGGAGCGGCACGCGGCCGGCGAGATGTTCTTCCACGGCACGGAGGAGTGGCTGATCCAGCTCTGGCCGCGCTGAGGTCAGGCATCCAGTGATGCGCACGCGCCGGGCGGGGACCACGCCCGGCGTTCCGCCCCGCGGGGGTCGGGCAGGGTCACCCACTGCTCGCCGATCCGCATCGTCGTACGGCGTTCGGTGTCGTACGCGTCCCAGCCCGGATCCCCGGTACGCGCGAACCGCACCCACGCGGCACGCAGCCGTTCCGCCAGGCCGACCGGAACCGGGATTGGGCCCAACAGGCCGTGCGCGCCGCGGAGTTCGGGCAGGTCGGTCCGCCCGAACAGGAACGGGACCTCCACCGCGTGCGCGGCACCGAGCACGCCGCGCCAGTCGAACTCGTAGTGGAAGGTGCGGCGCCCGGCGGTGGCGTACGCCTCCGCGAGGGCCCACGTCCCCTTGCCGAACAGCGCGTCGCCGAACACGGCCGAGCGCAGCCCGGCATCCGGGGTGCCGGGCCGGGCGGCGGCCCGGTACGCGGCCAGGAGGCTGTCCGGGTCCGGGTGCGCCCGCGCGGCCGCGCCGTGCGCGTCCTCTCCGTCGGCGGCCGGGTAGAGGTTGCCCTCCTGCGTCGTCGTCCCGAGGAGCAGGTCCACGGCGGCGGGCAGGGCGTGCGCGGGCTGTACCGGAAGGACCACACTGAACGGGGTCAGCCCCATCAGCGGGTCGTACGCACCCGGCGTACGCAGGTCGATCCCGCAGAGCCGGCCGACGACCTCGGCGAGACGGTCGTCCGGCACGGCCGCGAAGTCATCGGCGTGCGCCGCGACCCCCAGCTCCCGCGCCGCCGCGCGTGTCACCCGGGCTGCCTGCTCCGGGGTGAAGGCGCCGAGCCCGCTGCCGCTCTGCACGATGGCCCGGCGCAGCAGTCCCGCCGCCTCGGGCGCGGCCGCAACGGCGGAGACGATCGTGGCCCCGGCGGACTGGCCGAAGAGGGTGACGGTCCCCGGGTCCCCGCCGAAGGCCGCGATGTTCTGCCGTACCCAGCGCAGCGCGGCGACGACGTCGAGCAGCCCGCGGTTGCGCGGCGCGCCCGCGAGGTCGAGGAAACCCTGGACGCCGAGCCGGTAGTTGACGGTCACCAGGACCACGCCCTCCCGGGCGAGTGCGGTGCCGTCGTAGAGCGGCGCGCTGGTCGAGCCTGCGGTGAAGCCGCCGCCGTGCACGAAGACCATGACCGGCAGCCCGCGGGCACCACCGTCCGCTCCGATGTCAGCTCCGATGTCTGCTCCGATGTCTGCCTCGATGTCTGCTTCGATGCGGGGCGTCCAGACGTTCACCGTCAGATAGTCCTCGCCCCGGATCCAACCCGGCCCGAAGTAGGGGGACATGTCGATGTCACCGAGACGGCGTGCTACCTGCGGCGCGGTCGGCCCGGGGACGGTGGCTTCTCGGACCCCGGCCCAGGGCGCGTGCGGGTCCGGCGCGGCGAACCTGCCCGCGCCTTGGGGCGGGGCGGCGTACGGGATGCCGAGGAACACCCCGATGCCGTCCTGCTTGAGACCCCGGACGGGGCCGAGCGTGGTCTCCACTACGGGATTGCGGGAGTTTGGCATCGCCGGTCAGCCCTCGTCGCCGGGGGTGTACGGCGTGAAGGGAGCCCAGCCCTTGATGGTGAACCGGCCGCCGTCGCGGGCGACTTCGGCCGCGCCGTGACCGCCGAAGTGCGCGGGGAACAGCAGTCCGTTGCGGTCGGCCGCCCAGCCGAGTACCCGGCGCCGGGCGGCCCGTGACCGGCCGGGATCCTCGCAGAAGCAGCTGTTCGCGTCCGGTTCCAGGATCTGCACGGGACTGTGCAGCAGGTCGCCCACGAACGCCGCCCTTTCGCTGCCGGACGCGAGGGTGAGCACGGCGGAGCCGGGGGTGTGGCCCGCGGCGAGTTCAAGCCGCAGATGCGCGTCGATCCGGTAGCCGTCGCCCTCCCACAGCAGGGTCCTGCCCGCCTCGTGCACCGGGGCGACGCTGTCCTCGAAGACGTGGGCGTTGCCGTCGCCGAGTACGGAGGTGTGGCCGGTCGCCGGGTTCCAGAACTCGAAGTCGTTCCGGTGGATCAGGTAGGTGGCGTTCGGGAAGGTGGGCACCCAACTGCCCCCGTCGAGGCGGGTGTTCCAGCCCACGTGGTCCGCGTGCAGGTGGGTGTTGACGACGAGGTCGACGTCCTCCGGCGCGACTCCGGCGCGGGCGAGATGGCCCAGGAAGTCGGTCTCCAGGTGATCCCAAGGGGTGCCGGGCCGCGGCTTGTTGTTGCCGCCCCCGGTGTCGACGAGGATGACCCTGCCTTCGCTGCGCAGCACCCAGGTCTGCAGCGCGGCGTTGACGACCGGCGGCTCTCCCGCGATGAACTCCGGCCGCAGCCAGCTCTCTTGTGCCTCCCAGACCTCCTCACTGCTCTCGGGTACGAAAGCGCGTGGTGTGAACCCGATCGGTCCGTAGAACTCGCGGACCCGGGTCACGGTGACATCGCCCAACTCGATGGTTTCCATGCCCTCAAGGCTGCGCGGGCCCCCGGAAGTCGGCCACACCCTCCCCTGCCTATCCCCGCCAGGGAGAGGCAACCGGCCTGCGGGCAACGGATACTGGGCCGCATGGACGGACAGAGCGGACAGAGCGCCCTCGGCGCGTTCCTGCAGGCCCGCCGGTCCCGGCTGCGGCCCGAGGACATCGGCCTTGACACGTACGGGGAACGGCGTCGCGTCCCGGGCCTGCGCCGCGAGGAACTCGCCCTGCTCGCCGGGGTCAGTGCCTCGTACTACGCGCGCCTGGAGCAAGGCCACTCGCACAACGCGTCCCCGGAGGTCCTCGACGCGATCGCGCAGGCGCTGTGTCTGGACGAGACCGAGCGCCTGCACCTGCGCGACCTCGCGGGCGCGGCGGTCCGGCGCCGCCGCCCGGCCCGTCGGCCGCCGCCGGAGCGGGTCGACGCACCGACCCGTACGCTTCTCGACTCGATGCCCGACGTGCCCGCCGTCGTCACCGGCCGACGCGCCGACGTCCTGGCCTGGAACCCGCTCGGCCACGCGCTGTTCGCGGGCCACCTCGACCCGTCGGCGCCGGAGCGCTCGGCCGACCGGCCCAACATGGCCCGGTTCCTCTTCCTCGACGCCCACGCGCGCGACCTCTACCTCACCTGGGAGAGCAAGGCGCGGGCCGTCGTGGCCAATCTGCGGTACGCGGTGGGCCGTCACCCCGATGACGCGCTGCTGGCCTCCCTCATCGGCGAACTCAGCATGAAGAGCGCCGAGTTCGCGAAGATGTGGGCCGACCACCGGGTGCGCCCCTGCACCATCGCCGAGCACAAGATGCGGCATCCGCTGGTGGGCCCGATGACCGTCACCCAGCAGGCGCTCAACCTCTCCGACGATCAGGTGCTCGTCGTGGCGACCGCCCCCGCGGGATCAGAGGGCCGCACGACCCTCCGGCTCCTTGCGCAGGCGACCACCGCCCCCACGACGATCACCCACGCGGTGTGGGCGGGGAACCACACGGACAGCTGAGGCGTACGCCGCGAACTGCCCCTACGCCACCGGCTGTTGCTGGGTGACGCAGTGGATGCCGCCGCCTCCCGTGCCCAGGCGGTCGATGTTCAGCTGCTCGATGGTGCGGTCGGGGTAGAGCCGGGCCAGTGTGGCCTTCGCCGCCGCGTCCGCGCCTTCGTCGCCGAAGTGGGCGCAGATGACGGCGTCGTTGCACAGATAGAAGTTCGCGTAGGAGGCCAGGAAGTCCGGGTCGGTGGAGCGGATCTTCTCGTAGTCCGGGCCCTGGAGCTTCATCACGTCCATCGGCCGGCCGTCGGCGGTCGTCGACCCGGTGAGGACGCGGTACTGCTGCCGTGCGTCCTTGGCGTAGTCGTCGTTGTCCGACGCGAGCGGCATCTGGACGAGGGCTTCGCCCGGGGCGAGGAAGCGTGACGTGGCGTCGACGTGGTCGTCGGTGATGTCCTGCCCGTACACGCCGTCGAACCAGATGACCTTGGACGCGCCGTAGGCGTCGCGCATCGCCGCCTCCAGCGTGCCCTGCTCCATTCCGGGGTTGCGGTTCTTGTTGAGCAGGCTGCTGCGGGTCGCCATCAGGGTGCCCGCGCCGTCCTGTTCGACGGCTCCGCCCTCGCCCACGAAGTCGGCCCGGGTGAAGGGCACGCCGACGTACGAGGCGATGCGTTCGGCGACTCTCGCGTCGCTCCTGTGGGTCTGTTTGTCGCCCCAGCCGTTGAAGTTGAGGCCGACCGCGTCGAGGCCGCCGGCTCCGTCGGTGCGGAAGACCGGGCCGGTGTCGCGCGTCCAGCAGTCGTCGACGGGGATCGAGCTGATGACGGTGACCGAGGACCCGCACATCGAGCGTGCCCTGGCCGCGCTCGCGGAGTTGGCGCACATGGTGACCGGTTCGTACGCGGCGATGGTGCGGGCGATCAGTGCGATGTCGGCCTGGATTCCGCGGAGGCGGCCGCCGCCCCAGATCGCGGTACTGTCCGGCCAGGTCATCCAGGTGCGGGTGTGGCGGACGTCCTCGACGGGGACGCGGTAGCCGCCGGCGGCGGGTCGGCGGCTCGGCCCCGCGCCTGCCCTCCCCTGCGTCAGGGCAAGGGTCGCACCGGCGGCGGTCAGTCCGGCGGCCGCCAGGAACCTGCGCCTGTTCGGGCCCGGCCCTGCGGGCGATCCGGCTCTGCTTCCGTTCATGTGGTGCCTCCTGAGTCTGTGAAGGTGCGTACGGGTCTGATGGGGGAAGCCCCTGCTTCTGTCGGCGGAGGCTCGGTGACGGTGCGTCACAGAGCCCGCCTCGCGGCCGCGATTCCTTCCGGGTCCCAGCCGGGGCGCGGCACCGAGTTCATGAGCAGTCGTGTGTAGGGGTGTTGGGGTCCGCCGAGCACGTCGGCGGTGGTGCCCGCCTCCACGACACGGCCGTGCCGCATGACGATGACGTCGTCGGTGACGCAGCGGACCACGCCGAGGTCGTGGGTGATGAAGAGGTAGCCGATCGCCGTCTGTTCGCGGATGTCGGCGAGCAGATTGAGGATCTGCGCCTGTACGGACACGTCGAGGGCGGCGACCGCCTCGTCGAGGACCAGGACGGCCGGCTCCACGGCGAGGGCGCGTGCGATCGCGACCCGCTGGCGCTGGCCGCCCGAGAGCTGTCCCGGCCTCGCGTCGGCGGCCCGCGCGCCAAGGCCCACCTGGTCGAGGAGTTCCCGCACCCGGGACGTGTGGTCCCGGCCGGGGAAGTGCAGCCGCAGGGTCTCGCGCAGGACCGCGTCGACGCTCGTTCTCGGGTCGAGGGACAGATAGGGGTCCTGGAACACCATCTGCACCTCGCGGGCACGGGCGAGCCGCCGCGCGCGCCCGCGAACCGCCGCGGGCCTGCGCGTCCCGCCCACCAACACCTCGCCGGTGTCGGCCTGTTCGAGGCCCACGACGATGCGGGCGGTGGTGGTCTTCCCGGAACCGGACTCGCCCACGATGCCGAGCGATCCTCCCTTCGGGAGGGTGAAGGACACGCCGTCCACGGCCCGTACGGCTCCGAAGCTGCGGGTCAGGCCGACGGCCTGGAGTGCGTGGTCAGGCATCGGCGGAGCTCCTGTCTGCGATCAGCCTTTCAGTGTGGTGACAGGCGGCCCGGTGCTCCGGCCTGCCCGGCGCCGATCGGGATTCGGGTGCCTGCTGGTCGCAGACCTCCGTGGCCAGCGGGCAGCGCGCGGCGAACGCGCAGCCGGTCAACGCCGTGCGCAGATCCGGAGGTTGACCGTCGATGGCGGCGAGCCGGCCGGCTGCGGGCGCGTCCAGGCGCGGTGTCGAGGCGAGCAGAGCCGCCGTGTAGGGGTGGCGGGGCCCCGCGAACAGTTCGTCCGCGGGGCCGCTCTCGGCGATCCGTCCGGCGTACATGACGTACACGCGATCGCTGATCGACGCGGCCAGGTCGAGGTCGTGGGTGACGAACAACAGGCCGGTGCCGAACCGTTGTTGAAGCCGGGTCAGCAGAGCGACGACCTCGGCCTGGGTGGTGACGTCGAGGGCCGTGGTCGGCTCGTCGGCGAGCAGCAGGGACGGGTCACCCATGAGCGCGGCCGCGATCATGACGCGTTGGAGCATTCCGCCGGACACCTGGCCCGGGTATTTCCGGAGTACGGACGCGTCGACCCCGACTTCCTGGAGGAGTTCGGTCGCGCGGGCGGCCGCGTCGGTGTGGTTCATCGCCCCGGTCAGGACGACGCCCTCGGTGAGGAAGTCGCCGATGCGGCGCAGTGGATTGATGGCCGCTCGCGGGTCCTGGAAGATCATGGCGACGGTTCCGGTACGCAGGGCGCGCAGCCGTTCGGCGTTCATGGTCAGGACGTCGTCGCCCGCGACACAGACGCGGCCGTCGGTGAGCGCGTCGGGCGGGAGCAGGCGCAGGGCGCTGCGTGAGGTGAGGGTCTTCCCGGAGCCCGACTCGCCGACGAGGGCGACGGTTTCACCCGCGGCGACGGTCAGGCCGATGCCGTCGAGCACGGGCCGCGCGGTGCCGGGGAGCGTGATCCGCAGTCCCTGGACATCGAGTGCGTACCCCTCGTACCCCTCGTACCCCTCGTATCCCTCGTACCCCTTGTCGTTGTCGTGTGTGGGCGTCGTTCTCATGGGGTCCTCCTGGCGACGCGGTCGGCCCAGCGCTCGCCGACCACGTTGAACGCGACGACGGTGAGCACGATGAGGACGCACGGCAGGACCGCGGAGAGCGGATAGCCGTGCTGGACGGCCGTCTGTCCGTCGAAGACCATGCGGCCCCAGTCGGGGGTGAGCGGGGGAACGCCGAGCCCGAGGAACGAAAGCCCTGCGAGATCCATGAGCGCGTAGCCGAAGTTGATGGTCGCCTGGGCGAGGACGACCGGGGCGATGTTGGGCAGGACGTGGCGCAGGCAGATCTGGAGCGCCGAGTGGCCTTGGACCAAGTAGGCGCTGACGTACGGGCGTTCGCGTTCGGCGAGGACCAGTGAGCGGGTGAGGCGGCTGACGTAGGGGAGGTAGGCGACGGCGAGGGCGATGACCGGGGCGAGCAGTCCTTCGCCGTACACCGAGATGATGAGGATGGCGAGGAGCAACCCGGGGAAGGCGAAGACGAGTTCGGTGCTGCGGGAGAGCACGGAGTCCAGCCAGCCGCCCCGCCAGGCTGCGGCGGTACCGACGGCCACCCCGGCGAGCGTGGCGAAGACCACCACTCCGAGGGGGCCGAGCAGGGAGGTGCGGGCGCCGAGGAGCAGGCGGGAGAGGGTGTCGCGGCCCGCGGCGTCCACGCCGAGCGGATGCTCCGCGGAGGGCCCGGCCAGCGCGTCGCCCAGGTCGACGGCGTTGGGGTCGTGCGGCACCACCCACGGTGCGAGCAGGGCTGCGGCGACGACGAGGGCGACAAGGCCGAGACAGACGAGGTGGAGCGGTGAGCCGCAGGACCGGATCTTGGCGAGGCCGGGGCGGCGGGTGAGCACGGCGGTCATGCGGCGGACCCCCTTGAGCCGAGCGTGAGCCGCGGGTCGACCAGCGGAAGGAGCAGGTCGACGACCAGGTTCACGGCCATGAAAAGGGCGACGATGATCAGCGAGACGGCCTGGACGGTCGGGAAGTCCTTGGTGGTGGTGGACAGTTCGAGGAGCTGGCCGATGCCGCCGACGCTGAAGGCGGTCTCCACGAGGATCGTGCAGACGAGGAGCGTGGAGACGACAAGACCCCCGGTGGTCAGGACGGTGCCGAGCGAGTTGCGGAACACATGGCGGCGGACGACCTGGCGTTCGGGTACGCCGCGACTGCGGGCCACGGTGACGTGCTCGCTGCCGAGCGCTTCGAGCATCGCCGAGCGGGTGACGCGGGCGAGCATGCCGATCAGATAGAGGGCGAGCGCGACGGCGGGCAGGGTGAGATGCCAGACCCGGTCGGCGAAGCCGTCGCCCGCGCCGCCGCTGGGGAACCAGCCGAGTCGTACGGCGAAGAGACCTTGCAGCAGTACGGCCGCGACGAAGGACGGCGTACCGACGGCGAACGTCGTGGCGACCAGGACGGCGGAGTCGGTGCGCCCGCCGCGCACGGCGGCGACCCGGCCAAGGAGCAGACCGACGAGCACGACCACGGCGAGTGCCATCGAGATCAGCAGCAGCGTGGTGGGCAGCCGGTCGGCCAACAGGCGGGACACGTCGGTGCGGTAGGTGATGGACCGCCCGAAGTCGCCCTGCAGGACGTCGCCGAGCCAGGCGAGATAGCGGGCGGCGAACGGATCGTCCAAGTGGTACTGGGAGTTGATCGCCGCTACGGCTTCCGGCGAGGCCGAGCGGCCCGAGAGCAGGAAGCTCGCCGGACTGCCCGGCGCCAGATACATCGCGCCGAAGACCACGAACGACGCCGCGAGGAGAGTGGCGGCCATTTCGGCGACGCGCCGCACCGCGAATCTGAGGAAGGTCATCTCGCGGCCCCCACATCGGCGGCCCACGGGTGGTACATGTACGAGATGGTCGTCGGAGCACCGGTGATCCTCTTGTTGAGGAACACGGCGGTGGGCCACTCCGCGACGGGGATCCACGGCAGCTGCCGGGCGGCACGCCGATGGGCCGCCGCCTCGATCCCCAGACGCCGGCGCGGGTCGTCGACGGCACTGGCCCGGTCGATCAGCTTGTCGTACGCCTTGTCGCTGTGCTCCGAGAAGTTCAGGTAGGCGCCGCTCTTGAAGTTCATCAGCACGTCGAGCGGATCGGTGATCGAGTCGTAGTACGTGAGCGGGAACATGTCGATGCCCTTGCGCGCCCCGGGGTCGGTGAACAGCGCGGTGAACGCGTTGGGCGCGATGGACTTGAGGCGGATGTCGAGGCCGATCCGGGTTCCCGCGTCCTGCACGGCAGTGGCGAGGAGCGAGACGTCCTGGCCGATGGAGCTGGTGGCGATGGTCAGGGTCTTGCCCGTGGCGCCCGCCTCCTTGATCAGCTCCTTGGCGCGCGCGATGTCGGGGGCGCCGGGCCGCAGCCCCGCAAAGGCCCGCTTCCTGGTCCGCTCCGGTGCGTCCGCCCAGGCGGCGCGGGTGGTGAGCGCGCCGGTGGGCGTTCCGACTCCGCCGAGGCCGACCTGCACGAAACCGGAGCGGTCGAGCGCCAGGAACAGCGCCCGCCGGACGCGTAGGTCGCCGAGCGCGCCCCGCATGTTCGTGACGGCGACGTTGACCGTGCTCAGACCCTCGCCGAAGTAGAGCTTCCCCACGCCGCTGCCGCGCAGCCGGGCATAGCTCTCGGTGGGGATGAGATAGCTGCCGTCGGCCTCGCCGCTGAGCAGGGCGTTGGTCCTTGCGGAAGCATCGGGCAGAAACCGGAAGACGACCCTGCCGGACTTGGCTCGCTTCCCCCAGTAGCCGTCGAAGCGGTCGAGCTCGATGGACTGGCCCTTGTTCCAGGTGCCCAGGGTGAACGGCCCGGTGCAGGCGAGCCCGCCGGAGGTGCCGTAGTCCTTGCCCGCCGCCTCGACACCGGCCTTGGAGGCCACCACTCCGGCGGCGCTCGCCATGTACTGCGGGAACTGGGAGTCGGGCTTCTTGAGCTTGACGGTGACTTGGAGTGCGCCGGTCTTCCGTACGGAGGTGACGTTCTGGAACACCTGCGCCCACGCGGCGGCGTTGTCCGGGTCCCGCTGCCGCTCCAGGCTGTGGACGACGTCCTCGGCGGTCATCGTCCCGCCGCCGTGGAAGCGCACGCCCGCGCGCAGGTCGTAGACCCAGGTGGTGGGATCGGGGTGCGAGGCCTTGCGGGCCAGGCCCGGCTCGGTGGTGAGCTTCGGCGTCCAGCGCATGAGGCTCTCGCACACATTGGAGAGGACCATGTTCTGCGGGTAGTCGAACGCCACCGTGTAGTCGAGCGTGGGCGGTTCGGCGTAGAGGGCCCAGGTGAAGGAGTCGATGTCGCCCTTCGCCCGAGGGGTGTCTGCCGAGAGGGCTGACGAGATACCGGTGGCGTTCTTGGGCGGCCCGGCGCACGCCGTGAGGACGGCGAGCGCGGCAAGGCCGGCGAGTGCGCCGCGGGCGGCGGTCGATCCTGCGAACCGCCGGCCACGGCCCCGTCTCCCGGTGCGGCACGCATCTGAGGTGGTCATGAGGGCGCTCACGGCGGAGTCACGCGGTCGGACGGGCGACGGGGATCTGCTGGGTGATGCAGTGCACTCCCCCACCGCCGTACGCGATGGCCGCCGCCCGCACATCGACGACCTTGCGGCCGGGGAAGGCGTCGGCGATCACCGCGAGGGCGTCCTCGTCATCGGGCAGCCCGGCCACCGGGACGACCACACCGCCGTTGGCGACATAGAAGTTGAGGTAGGACACCTCGACCTCGCCCCCCGCCACGTCCGTGAAGACGGTCTGCGGGACGTCGACGATCTCCAGCGGACGGCCCTTGGCGTCGGTGGTGACCTCGAGCACCGCGCGGTTGGCCCGCATGCGGGCGTGGTCGGGGTGCGCCGGGTCGTCGGGGAGGGAGACGACGACTTTGCCGGGCGCGGCGAACGCGCAGACGCCGTCGACATGCCCGTCCGTCTCGGTGTCGAGCAGCCCGCCGTACGGCAGCCAGACGACCTTGGTGACACCGAGCCGCGCCTTCAGCTCGGCCTCGATCTCGTCCCGGCTCATACCCGGGTTGCGGTTGGGGTGGAGCAGACACTGCTCGGTGGTGATCAGCGTGCCCTCGCCGTCGACGGTGATCGACCCGCCCTCCAGGATCATGCCGGAGGGGATGCGGTCGATGCCGAGACGCTCCAGCAGCAGGCCGCTGATCCGGTCGTCGGCGTCGTACGGGTGATGCTTGCCGCCCCAGGCGTTGAAACGGAAGTCGACCCCGGCCCGGCGGCCGTCCCCGTCCAGGACGAACAGCGGGGCGGAGTCGCGGAACCACGAGTCGTCCAGCGGCAGTTCGACGACGTCGACGACGTCGACGCCACACCGCCTGCGGGCCTCTTCCCCGTGTCCGGGCGGCGCGACCATGGTGACCGGCTCGAACTCGGCGATGGCGCGGGCGACTTGGGCGTACTCGTCCTGCACCTGGTCGAGGACGCTCTCCCACAGGTCGACGCGGGTGGGCCAGGCCATCAGGCAGCCCTCGTGCTCGGACCATTCGGCGGGCATACGGAATGCGGTCATGAGGTGTCTCTCTTCGTACGGCGGCGACGCCCGGCAGGACGTCGCCGGGGCCCAGCACGGTGCGGCCGCATTCGATGGCGGCGGCCAGGCGCAGACCGTCCCGCGCCGCCTCGCAGACGGTGTCGGCGATCACCGCAGTGGCCTCCGGGACGTTGAGCCGCAGGCCCCGCGCATGCCGGGACCGTGCGAGCTCGGCGGCGGTGAACAGCAGCAGCCGGTCACGTTCGGTGGGGGTCAACGGCATGGGTTCATTCCCTCGCTCCGGGAGTTCGGCAGGGGTCGACTGTGGCACTGACTGAATTTTCAGTCAAGAGTCAGGAGACGACGAGTTCCGGCGGTGCGGAGGTCCGATCCGGTGGTGGGTTACTTCTCCCGCAGCAGTGCCAGCTCGGCGTCGATGGCGCCGCGCATCAGGTCACGCGCGTGGTCGATCTGCAGCCCGCCGCTGAGCCAGCGCATGCTGAGCCCTTCGAGCAGGGCGGTGAGCCGCTCGCCGGCCGCCGCCAGGGCGGGCGCCGGGGTCATCGGCTGCACCTGGCCGAGGAGGGCGGCCACTTCCTGCACCCACACCAGAGTCGCCCTGGCGAGGTCCTCCCGCAGCACTTCGTCGAAGACGGCACTCGCCCGCAGCTCGCCCCAGGCGGAGCTGTTCTCCCTGACCACCGGGGTGTCCTGCAGTTCCAGGAGGAGGGTCTCCTCCAGTTCCTCACGGGGAGCGAGCGGTTCGGCGTCCGCCTCGCGGCCGGTGGTGTAGCGCTCGGCGCGGTCGTTGATGAACTCGAGCGTCTGGCGCAGGATCCCGGTGCGGTCCTTGAAGTGGTAGTAGATCAGCCCGGTCGAGACGCCGGCCTCGGCGGCGAGCTCTTCGACGCGCAGGCCGCGGACTCCGCGGCGGGCGATGAGCCGTGCGGCCGCTTCGAGGATCTGAGTAGTGCGAGGCGCCATGAATCCGAACCCTACCGGGCCGCTCCCGGCCCGGTGATCTCGGGCGACCCTGCGTCAGCCGCCTTGGCGGTGGCGGCTCATGACCACCGTGACGGGCCCTTCGCCCGGTACGGCCTCGATCAGCCGCACGATGACGATGCTCTTCTCGTCCGGGCTCCGGACACAGAAGGGGCGCTCGTCGGCCAGTTCGTCGTACGGGAGCGTGGTCACCGGTTCGGTCTCGATGCCTCGTACGCAGTCGTCGGGGCTCAGCACATATCCGGAGGCGACGAAGGCATCGCTGTCCTCGGGAAGGACGAACTCGCCATCGGCCACCTCCAGATACCAGGTGGCGGTCTCGGCAGGGACGACCTTCCCGGCCGAGAGATCGAATTCGTAGTCGGGGTCGGGGGCGGTGAGTTCGGCGTCCGAGTAGTCCGGCACATACCCGGGCTTGGGCGAGGGTGAGGAGGAGGGCGAGGGCGGGCGGGGCGACGGCGGGCGGGATCCGCCGGAGGCGTCGGAAGCATCGGCAACGTCGCGTGTCACGTTGTCCTTGCGTTGTTCCACGACGTAGTACGCCGCGCCCCCGAGGGCCGTGAACAACGCGGCCACCAGCGCGGCCACGGCCCACCGCCGTCGGCCGCCGCGCGCACGGCGCGGGGCGGTACCGGTGAGGCCGGCGCCGCCGGGGGCCGGTCGGACGGCGACCGGTGTCGCGGGCATGGCGGCGAGCGTCGGCTGGGCGTGAACCTGTCCCGGCAATTCACCATGCGCCGCGAGTCCCGGCGCCTCGCCACGCGCCGCGATTCCCGGCGGCTCGCCATGCGCCGCGATCTCGCTGCTGACACCGCGCGGGAGCCAGCCGTCGGTGAATTCCGGATGCGCCGCAACCGCGGGATGGGCGCGCACCGCGTCGATCAGCTCGCTCGGGGCGGGCCGGTCATCGGGGTGCTTGGCGAGGCAGCGTCGCAGCAGGTCGTACAGGTCCGCGGGGACCAGGGACAGGTCCGGCTCCTCGTGGACCACCCGGTACAGCGCGGCGGACTCGGGCCCGCCCCCGAAGGGGAGTACTCCCCCGGCGACGTACGCGGCCAGCGCGCCCAGCGCGAAGACATCGGTCCCCGGTGTCACCGCCAGGCCCATCGCCTGCTCGGGCGCCATGTAGGCGGCGGTGCCGATCCGCAGGCCCACGCCGGTCAGGCCGCCGGCGTCGGCCGCGCGGGCGATGCCGAAGTCGATGACGCGGGGGCCGTCCTCGGCGAGCAGCACGTTCGCCGGCTTGAGGTCCCGGTGCACGACCCCCGCCCAGTGGATGGCCTGCAGCGCTTCGGCGATGCCCGCCACGAGCAGCAGCACCGTGCGCACCGGGAGCGGGCCGTGCCGCTCGATCACTTGTTGCAGGGAGGGGCCGGGGACGTAGGCGGTGGCCAGCCACGGTGTGGGGGCGTCGACACCCGAGTCGACGACCTGGGCGGTGAACAGCCCGTGGATGCTCCGCGCGCTGGCCACTTCGCCGGCGAAGCGCCTGCGGAACTCGGGGTCGGCGGCGAGTTCCGCCCGCACCGCCCGCCAGGCGGGGGGGCGCCCCCCCCCCCGCCGCGCCCCGGGCACACCCCCCCCCCCCCCCCCGCCCCGGC
>NZ_JBHYIG010000037.1:0-43560 GCF_042740015.1 Streptomyces sp. NPDC059037 | reverse complement strand
CCTCAAAGAATCCGAAGAAGGCGGGGCCTCACCCGTTCGTCGCTGCGTGGCTGCTACTTCTTGCGGCCGCGCTTCTCGCGCACCCGCACCGAGATGTGGATCGGCGTGCCCTCGAAGCCGAACTCCTCGCGCAGCCTGCGCTCCACGAAGCGGCGGTAGCCGTGCTCGATGAAGCCGGAGGAGAAGAGGACGAAGCGCGGCGGCTTGGTGCCCGCCTGCGTGCCGAAGAGGATGCGGGGCTGCTTGCCGCCGCGCACCGGGTGCGGGTGGGAGGCCACCAGCTCGCCGAGGAAGGCGTTCAGACGGCCCGTCGGGACGCGCGTCTCCCAGCCTTCAAGGGCCGTCTCGATCGCGGGGACCAGCTTGTCCATGTGGCGGCCGGTCGTCGCCGACACATTCACCCGGGGCGCCCACGCGACCTGCTGGAACTCGGTCTCGATCTCCCGCTCCAGGTAGTAGCGGCGCTCCTCGTCGAGGGTGTCCCACTTGTTGTACGCGAGGACGATGGCGCGGCCCGCCTCGACGGCCATCGTCACGATGCGCTGGTCCTGGATGCTGATCGATTCGCTGGCGTCGATCAGGATGACCGCGACCTCCGCCTTCTCGACGGCGGCGGCGGTGCGCAGGGAGGCGTAGTAGTCGGCGCCCTGCTGCAGGTGGACGCGCTTGCGGATGCCCGCCGTGTCGACGAACTTCCAGACGATCCCGCCGAGTTCGATGAGCTCGTCGACCGGGTCGCGGGTGGTGCCCGCGAGCTCGTTGACGACCACGCGGTCCTCGTTCGCCACCTTGTTGAGCAGCGAGGACTTGCCGACGTTCGGGCGGCCGATGAGCGCGATGCGGCGCGGGCCGCCGATGGCGGCGCCGAAGGTCTGCTCGGGCGCCTCGGGCAGTGCGTCCAGGACGGCGTCCAGCATGTCGCCGGTGCCGCGGCCGTGCAGCGCGGAGACGGGGTACGGCTCGCCGAGGCCGAGGGACCACAGGGCGGTGGCGTCGGCCTCGCCGGACGGGCCGTCGACCTTGTTGGCGCACAGGACGACCGGCTTGCCCGCCTTGCGGAGCAGCCGGACGACGGCCTCGTCCGTGTCGGTGGCGCCGACGGTGGCGTCCACGACGAAGACGACCGCGTCGGCCGCCTCGATCGCGTACTCGGCCTGGGCGGCGACGGACGCGTCGATGCCGAGCACGTCCTGCTCCCAGCCGCCGGTGTCGACGAGCTTGAAGCGGCGGCCCGCCCACTCCGCCTCGTACGTCACACGGTCGCGGGTCACGCCGGGGCGGTCCTCGACGACGGCCTCGCGGCGGCCGATGATGCGGTTGACGAGGGTCGACTTGCCGACATTGGGGCGGCCGATGACGGCGAGGACGGGCAGCGGGCCGTGGCCCGCCGCCTCGATCGCGCCCTCGACGTCCTCGACGTCGAAGCCCTCTTCCGCGGCGAGCTCCATGAACTCCGCGTACTCGGCATCGCCAAGCGCACCGTGCTCGTGCTCCGAGCCATCGGGCTGGATCTGGTCGTTCATGAAGTCCGTACCTCGTCGTTCATCGTGGTGATCGGTGGACCGTCTCTCTCTGGCGACGGGCCACTACTGAAAGTCTCGCTCAGCGCCCGGTCAGGCGCCTGGCGTTCTCCAGGTGGGCGGTGAGCCGCTCCTGGATGCGCACGGTCGCCTCGTCCAGCGCCTTGCGCGTACGCCGTCCGCTGCCGTCGCCCGCTTCGAAGGGGTCCCCGAAGACGACGTCGACCCGGCTGCGCAGCGGTGGCAGCCCCTTTATCAACCGTCCGCGCTTCTCCGTGCTTCCCAGGACCGCGACGGGCACGATCGGCGCTCCGCTGCGTACGGCGAAGTAGGCGAGGCCCGCGCGCAGCGAGGCGAAGTCTCCCTCGCCCCGGGTGCCCTCGGGGAAGATCCCGAGGACGCCGCCGTCCTCCAGGACGCCGAGGGCGCGGGTGATCGCCGTGCGGTCGGCGATCTCACGGTCCACCTTCAGCTGCCCGATGCGGCGCAGGAAGGGGTCGAGGGGGCCGATGAACGCTTCCTTCTTGATGAGGAAGTGCGTGGGCCGCGGGGCCGTGCCCATCACCATCGGACCGTCGACGTTGTGCGAGTGGTTCACGGCCAGGATCGCCGGTCCTGCCGCGGGGACCTTCCAGGCGCCCAGGACGCGGGGCTTCCACAGCCCGTACATGAGGCCGACGCCGATACGGCGGCCGACCTCCGCACCGCGTTCCGATGGAGCCGCACTCACTTCGAGGCCCGCTTCTCCTCGACGAGGGTGACGACGCACTCGATGACCTGCTGGAGCGTGAGCTCGGTGGTGTCGACCTCGACGGCGTCGCCGGCCTTCGCCAGCGGGGACGTCTTGCGGCTGGAGTCGGCCGCGTCCCGCTTGATGAGGGCTTCCTGGGTCGCCTTGACGTCGGCGCCCTTGAGCTCGCCGGAGCGGCGGGCCGCGCGGGCCTCGGGCGAGGCCGTCAGGAAGATCTTCAGGTCGGCGTCGGGCAGGACGGTCGTACCGATGTCACGGCCCTCGACGACGATGCCCTTCTCGGCGGACGCGGCGATGGAGCGCTGCAGGTCCGTGATCCGGGCGCGGACCTCGGGCACGGCGCTGACGGCGCTGACCTTGGAGGTGACCTCAGTCGTGCGGATCGGGCCCGCGACGTCCGTGCCGTCGACCGTGATGGTCGGGGCGGACGGGTCGGTGCCGGAGATGATCTCGGGCTTCTGGGCGGCCGCGGCGATGGCGCCCGGGTCCGTCAGCTCGATGCCGTTGCTCACCATCCACCAGGTGATCGCGCGGTACTGGGCGCCGGTGTCCAGGTAGCTGAGGCCGAGCTGGGCGGCGACGGCCTTGGAGGTGCTCGACTTGCCCGTGCCGGAGGGTCCGTCGATGGCGACGATGACGGCAGCCTGGGTGGCGGTTTCGGCGGTTTCCACGGGGTGCGGGCACCTTTCTCAGGACGCGGGGCAAGGAGGCGGGGCGCAGACACGCCCCGCACAAGGTTACTGGCTCCCGCGAGCGCCTCTTACTGCCGGATGGCCCAGCCCCGTTCCCGCAGTGCCGCGCTCAGCACCGGCACCGCCTTCGGCTCCACCATCAGCTGGACCAGGCCCGCCTGCTGCCCGGTCGCGTGCTCGATGCGTACGTCCTCGATGTTGACCCCGGCGCGGTCCGCGTCGGCGAAGATCCGGGCCAGCTGGCCTGGCTGGTCGTCGATGAGCACGGCGACGATCTCGTACGTGGCCGGCGCCGCCCCGTGCTTGCCCGGCACCCGCACCTGCCCGGCGTTGCCACGCCGCAGCATGCCCTCGACTCCGGCCGCGCCGTCCCGCCGCTTGGACTCGTCCGCCGACTGCAGGGCGCGCAGCGCGGTCACCGTCTCGTCCAGGTCCGTGGCGACCGCCGCGAGGAGGTCGGCCACCGGGCCGGGATTCGCGGACAGGATGTCGATCCACATCCCCGGGTCGGACGCGGCGATGCGCGTGACGTCACGGATGCCCTGCCCGCACAGGCGCACCGCCGTCTCCTCGGCGTCCTCCAGGCGGGCGGCGACCATGCTGGACACGAGGTGCGGCATGTGCGAGACGAGCGCGACCGCGCGGTCGTGCGCCTCGGCGTCCATGACGACCGGCACCGCACGGCAGAGCGCGACCAGTTCGAGGGCGAGGTTGAGGACCTCGGTGTCGGTGTCCCGGGTCGGGGTCAGGACCCACGGCCGCCCCTCGAAGAGGTCGGCGGTGGCGGCCAGGGGGCCACTGCGCTCGCGGCCGGACATGGGGTGCGTACCGATGTACGGGGTGAGGTCGAGGCCGAGCGCCTCCAGCTCACGGCGCGGCCCGCCCTTGACGCTGGCCACGTCGAGGTAGCCGCGCGCGGCCCCGCGCCCCATGACGTCGGCCAGGGTCGCGGCGACATGCGCCGGCGGCACGGCGACGACGCACAGGTCGACGCGGCCCTCGGGCTCCTCGTCCGTGCCCGCGCCGAGCGCGGCCGCCGTGCGGGCCTGCCCGGGGTCGTGGTCGGCGAGGTGCACGGTCACTCCGCGCGAGACGAGCGCCAGCGCTGCGGAGGTGCCGATCAGGCCGGTGCCGATGACGAGGGCGGTTCTCACTGGGCGATGTCCTTGCGAAGGGTGGCAGCGGCGCCGAGGTAGACGTGCGTGATCTCGGAGCGGGGCTTGTCGGTCTCGATGTGCGCGAGGACCCGGACGACGCGGGGCATCGCGCCGTCGATCTCCAGTTCCTGCGCGCAGATCAGCGGGACGTCCACGATGCCCAGCTTGCGCGCGGCGGCGGCCGGGAAGTCGGAGTGCAGATCGGGCGTCGCCGTGAACCAGATGCTGATCAGGTCGTCCTGGGTCAGTCCGTTCCGCTCGAGGATGGCGGTGAGCAGCTCGCTGACCTGCTCGTCCATGTGGTCGGCCGCGTCCCGCTCCAGTTGGACGGCGCCCCGGACCGCTCGTACCGCCACAGTGCTGCTCCTCGCTCGTGTATCTACGACTTGCTGTGCTCACAAGGGTAGTCAGGGCCCCGGGGGACGAGTGCGCGGCGCCCGCCTGCCGAGACGGACGCCACGTGCCAATGTCGCCCTGATCGCCTTCTGTCGCCACTTGGAACGATCCGTGACGGTTCAGCCCTGGACGCAGGGGGCGCGGGTCCGCTTGCATGGAGGAGCCGGCACGGCCCACGCCTCGGGGGAGGCCCGTATGAAGCGCTCGGGACCGCTGTACACGCTTCTCGGGGGGCTGCTGCTCGCCCTGTTCATGCTGTCGCTCAACGCGACGACGGGGACGGGCAATTCGTCGTACGGAGAGGACTCACCCGGTGCCGCGTCACCGGCGCCCTCCAAGAGCGACCCCTCCAAGAGCCCGACCGACGATCCTTCGAAGGAGCCGTCGAAGAAACCGTCGAAGAAGCCGCCGGTCAAGGCCGAGTACGCGGGCCGTACGGACGACGACACCTCGGCCGTCTCCATCTCGATCCGTGACGGCAAGGCCATCGCGTACTTCTGCGACGGACGGAACACGGAGTCCTGGCTCAAGGGCAATGTCGAGGACGACGGCTCGATGCGGCTGACCGGCAAGCACGGCGCGAAGCTGGACGGCACCCTGCGCGACGACGACAAGGTCCGCGGCACGGTCGACATCGACAAGAAGACATGGGATTTCACCGCGGACCGGGCGAAGAAGCCTTCCGGCCTGTACCGCGCGACCACCGAGGTGCGCGGCGCCGAGGTCGACGGCGGCTGGATCGTGCTGCCCGACGGCAGCCAGGTCGGCATCCTCAAGCGCGACGGCAAGCCCGCGCCCGCCCCGCGCCTGGACCCGGAGACCGGCGCCGTGCCCTTCGACGGCGGGCGCCTCACCGCCCGCCCCGTCGTGCCCTGACCCGTCCGCACCCCGACCCCGCCGCGCCCGACCAGGGAGCCACCATGAGCGTCGATCCGAACGCCGCGACCCAGGGCGGCTTCGGCCCGCCCCCCGCGACGGGCGACCACCGCCGCCCGCACCCCGCCCGCTATCTCGTGCCCGCCCTGGTCGCCGCGGCGGTCGCGGTCGGCCTCGGTGTGTACGGCAAGACGCACGACCCGGAGGGCACGGCCTTCAACCTCGCCGGATTCAGCAGCACCAGCGCGGTCAAGGCCTGGCTGGGCACGACGGCGTTCGCCTTCGCGCTCGTCCAGGTCGCCTCGGCGTTCATGGTGTACGGCCGTCTCCCGGGCCCGTCCTGGTCGGCGGCGCTGCACCGCTGGTCGGGCCGGATCGCGTTCCTGGTGTCGGTGCCCGTGGCGGTGCACTGCCTCTACGCGCTCGGCTATCAGACGTACTCGACACGCGTGATGTGGCACTCGCTGCTCGGTTGCTTCTTCTTCGGCGCCTTCAGTGCCAAGATGCTGCTGCTCCGCTCGGAGAAGCTGCCCGGCTGGCTGCTTCCGGTGATCGGAGGCCTGGTCTTCACGGTCCTCACGGTGATCTGGCTGACGTCGGCGCTGTGGTTCTTCCGTACGTTCGGAGTGACGACATGAGCGGTACGCCCCCTACCCGGCGCACGGTCCTCGCCACCGGCGGCGCGGTCGCGCTGGCCGCCGGATGCAGCAAGTACGGCGACGAGGGCGCGGAGCCGGAGCAGCCGCCCGAGACCGAGTCCTCCGCCGCACCGTCCTCCTCCGGCGGCGAGAAGTCCCAGAAGCCGCCCGCGGCCGACGAGTTGGCCAAGACGTCGGACATCCCGGTCGGCGGAGGCAAGGTCTTCAAGGACGAGAAGGTCGTCGTGACACAGCCCGAGAAGGGCGACTTCAAGGGCTTCTCCGCGGTCTGCACGCACTCCGGCTGCACGGTCAGCGAGGTCACGGACGGCACGATCAACTGCGCGTGCCACGGCAGCAAGTACCGCGTGGCGGACGCCTCGGTGGCGGAAGGCCCCGCGCCACGCCCGCTCCCCGCGCAGAAGATCACGGTCACCGGAAATTCGATCACGCTCGGCTGACCGTCGCCCGTACGCTCACCCCATGCAGCGCCTGAGCGACCTGGACCTCGTGCGCGACCACACCGTCTACTCGTGCGTGATGGGTTCGCGCGCCTTCGGCCTGGCCACGGACGGCAGCGACACCGACCGCAGGGGCGTCTTCCTGGCGCCCACGCCGCTCTTCTGGCACTTCGAGAAGCCGCCGACGCATGCCGACGGACCAGCGGATGAGCAGTTCAGCTGGGAGCTTGAGCGCTTCTGCGAGCTCGCGCTGCGCGCCAACCCGAACATCCTGGAGTGCCTGCACTCCCCGCTCGTCGAGCACCTCACGGACACCGGCCGCGAACTCCTCGCACTGCGCGGGGCGTTCCTGTCCCGGCACGTCCACGCGAGCTTCGCGGGCTACGCGCTCGGCCAGCGCAAAAAGCTCGACGCGGACGTACGCCTGCACGGCGCGCCCCGCTCGAAGCACGCCATGCGCCCCCAGTACCGAAAGCCTGGGGGGGACCCCCGCCTGCGTCTCCTCACCAGCTGCCGCGACCTGCTGCGGACCGGCGACCTCGTCATCGACGTGGGCGAGCAGCGCGAACCCCTCCTCGCGGTCAAACGCGGCGAGGTCACCTGGGCGGACGTCGAGGCGTGGATGAACCGTCTTACGGCGGAGGCGGACGCGGCCGCCGCCCGCACGCCGCTGCCGCCGGAGCCGGACCGACGCAGGGTCGAGGACTTCCTGTTCCGGGTGCGCCGCGCGTCGGCGGCAGCTGCGGCTTAGGCCTCCCCGTCCCAGAGCGCCCCGAGTTCGAGCAGCTCCGTCCGGTACTCGATCCGCTCGGCCCACTCGGCGGGCCAGGCGTCCGCCCCGAGATGGGCGCCCGCGAAGGCACCGGCCAGGCAGGCGATGGAGTCGGAGTCCCCTGAGGTGCAGGCCGCCCTGCGCAGGGCGGTGAGGGGCTCGTCGGGGAACATCAGGAAGCAGAGCAGGCCGGTGGCGAGCGCCTCTTCGGCGATCCAGCCCGCGCCGGTGGCCAGGCAGGGGTCGGTCTCCGGGTTGGCGTCCTTGAGCGCCGCCGCGAGCCGTTCGAGTATCGCGAGGCACTCGTCCCAGCCGCGCGCGATGAAGTGCTCGGGGGTCGGGTCCTGGGAGCGGGTCCACAGGTCGCCGAGCCAGTCCTCGCTGTACCGGGTGCGGTTGTCGATGGCGTACGACCGGAGCAGGCCGACCAGGCCCATCGGTTCCGTGCCCGCGGCGAGCAGCTTCACCGCGTACGCCGTGAGATCGCTGGCCGCCAGGGCCGTGGGGTGGCCGTGGGTGAGCGCCGACTGGGTCTGTGCGGCGCCGGCCCGCATCTCCTCGCTCAGCCACGGCATGAGCCCGAGCGGCGCGACCCGCATATTGGCGCCGCAGCCCTTGGAGTGCAGCTGGCTGGCGTCCCGCCAGGGCCGCTGCTCGTCGGCGAGCAGCTCGCAGGCGGTGACGCAGGTGTTGCCGGGGGCGCGGTTGTTGTCCGGCGAGAAGTTCCAGGCGACGAACTCCCGGCGGGTGAGGTGCGCGAACCGCTCGGGCCCGCAGAGCCCTCGCGCGGACGCGGCCTTGAGCGCACGGCCCAGCGCGAGCGTCATCTGCGTGTCGTCCGTGACGAACGCGGGCTTCGGCAGCTCCATCTCCCGCCAGGGCCCGCACTTGGCGAGGATCGAGGGTACGTCGTTGAACTCGGTCGGGAACCCGAGCGCGTCCCCGAGGGCGAGCCCGATCAGGGATCCGGTGGCGGCGCGCTTCATGATGTCTTTCCTTCCGAGAGATCCGAGGCACTGGTCGAGGGGCGGAGAAGGGGCGGGTGCAGCTCGGTGGCGCCGCCCGCGCGGTAGAGGGCTGCGGGCTTTCCGCGCCCGCCGGTCAGGCGCGCGGCCCCGGGGATCGCTGCGACGAAGCCGGGCGTGCCGAGCACCTTGCGCCGGAAGTTGGCCGGGTCGAGCCCGACGCCCCACACCGTCTCGTAGACCTGCCGCAGCTCGCCGAGCGTGAACTCGGGCGGGCAGAAGGCCGTGGCGAGGCCGGTGTACTCCAACTTGGCGCGGACGCGGTCATGGGCGTCGGCGAGGATCCGCTCGTGATCGAAGGCGAGCGGCCCGTACGCGGAGCCGTAGGGCAGCCAGGCGGCTCGGGCGGCGTCGCTGCCGCCGCGCACCTCGGGCGGATCGGGCACGAGCGCCGCGAACGCCACCGAGACGACCCGCATCCGAGGGTCGCGGTCCGGTTCGCTGTAGGTGCGCAGCTGCTCCAGGTGGAGCCCGGCGGTGTCCGTGAGGCCGGTCTCCTCGGCGAGCTCACGGCCCGCCGCGGTCTCGGCCGACTCCTCGGGGAGCACGAACCCGCCGGGCAGCGCCCAGCGTCCCGCGTACGGCTCCTGGCCCCGCTCGATGAGCAGCACGTGCAGCAGGCCCGCGCGGACGGTGAACACGGCGAGGTCGACGGTGACGGCGAACGGCTCGAAGGCGTACTTGTCGTAGGTCCCGGACACAGGCATGCCCGCCCACCCCCTTAATAGTCATGAAGACTATAAAGAGAGTGGACGGGCAGTCACAACCCCTGAGCGCTGTCTACAGGTCGACTTCCTGCATCAGCATGCCGACCTCGGTGTTCGAGAGCCTGCGCAGCCACCCCGACTTCTGGTCGCCGAGGGTGATCGGCCCGAAGGCCACCCGCACCAGCTTGTCGACCGGGAACCCGGCCTCGGCCAGCATGCGCCGCACGATGTGCTTGCGGCCCTCGTGCAGGGTCACCTCGACCAGGTAGTTCTTGCCGGTCTGCTCGACGACGCGGAAGTGGTCCGCACGCGCGTACCCGTCCTCCAGCTCGATGCCGTCCTTGAGCTGCTTGCCCAGGTCGCGCGGGATCGGGCCGACGATGTGCGCGAGGTAGACCTTCTTCACGCCGTACTTCGGGTGCGTGAGGCGGTGCGCCAGCTCACCGTGGTTGGTGAGCAGGATGACGCCCTCGGTCTCGGTGTCGAGCCGACCCACGTGGAACAGCCGCGTCTCACGGTTGTTCGTGTAGTCACCCAGGCACTGGCGGCCTTCGCTGTCCTCCATGGTGGAGACGACGCCGGCGGGCTTGTTCAGGGCGAAGAACTGGTACGACTGGGTCGCCACCGTCAGGCCGTCGACCTTGATCTCGTCCTTCTCCGGGTCGACCCGCATGCCCTGCTCGAGCACGATCTCGCCGTTGACCTCGACACGGGCCTGCTCGACCAGCTCCTCACAGGCACGGCGCGAGCCGTAGCCCGCGCGGGCGAGGATCTTCTGCAGCCGCTCGCCCTCCTGCTCGGCGCCCGGGAAGGTCTTGGGCAGGTTGGTCTTCGGCTTGCCCGCGTACCGCTCGCGGTTGCGCTCCTCGGCCCGCGCGTCGTACTCACGGGAGGTGGCCGGAGCCCAACGACCCCGTGCGCTGCCCTGGCCCTGCTTGGGGCCGCCCTTGGCGCCGCCGCGCGCCGAGGCGCCACGGCCCGACTTCGGGCCGTCCTGCGTGCCGCCGGTGCCTACGTCGTAGCGCCGCTCCTCCGGACGCGGCTTCTTCGGACGGCCGCTGCCGCCCTGCTTGTCGTCGCGGCTGTTACCGGCACCCCGGTAATTGCCGCGGCCACCGCTGCTGCCTCGGCCGCCGCTGTTGCCACCACGGCTCCCGCCGTTGTTTCCGCTGCTGTTCCTGCCGCTGCTGCTTCGCATCAAATTTCCGTTAGTCGTCTGCGTCCTCGTAACCCGGCGCATCAGGAGCATCCGGGTCGAACGACGGGACACCTTCCTGCGTCTCGGCCTCGATCGCGTCCGCCTCGGGGAGGAAGGGCGCGAGCTCCGGGAGCTCGTCAAGGCCACGCAGGCCCATCCGCTCCAGAAAGTAGTTCGTCGTCCTGTACAGGATCGCACCTGTTTCGGGTTCCGCGCCCGCCTCGTCCACCAGACCCCTCTGGAGAAGGGTGCGCATCACGCCGTCACAGTTCACTCCGCGCACGGCGGAGACCCGGGAACGGCTGACCGGCTGGCGGTACGCGACGACCGCGAGGGTCTCCAGAGCCGCCTGGGTGAGCCGGGCCTGCTGCCCGTCGAGCACGAAGCGTTCGACCGCCGCCGCGTACTCGGGACGCGTGTAGAACCGCCAGCCGCCCGCCACGAGCCGCAGCTCGAAGCCCCGCTGCTGCACGGTGTACTCGTCGGCCAGCTCGCGCAGCGCGTCGGCGATCTGCCGCCGGGGCCGGTCGAGGACCTTGGCGAGGTGCTCCTCGGTGGCCGGTTCGTCGACGACCATGAGGACGGCCTCCAGGGCGGGCCGCAGCTCCAGATCGGCGACGGCGCCGGCCAGGTCTCCCGCGGGACTGCTCATGCGGTCTGCTCCTCGCTCGTCTCGCCCGGCAGCTCCGGGGCCCGGTCGAATTCGTCGGTCACCGCCGGCTGCCCGTCGCCGTCGCCGCCGGTCCACCGCACCATCAGCTCGCCCAGGGCGTCCTCCTGGTCCAGGGCCACGGCCTTCTCGCGGTACAGCTCGAGCAGCGCCAGGAAGCGGGCGACCACGGTGAGGGTGTCCCCCGCGTCCTCGACCAGCACCTGGAAGCTGACCTCGCCGCGCTCCCGCAGCCGGGCCACGACCACCCCCGCCTGCTCCTGCACGGAGACCAGCGGGGCATGGATGTGGTCGACGTACACCTGAGGCTTCGCCCGCGGCTGCATCGCCTTCACGGCGAGCCGGGCGAACCCCTCGGCGCCGATGCTGATGACGACCTCGGGCAGCAGCTCGGCATGGTGCGGCTCAAGCCCCACGGTCCGCGGGTAGCGCCGCGCCTCCTCCTCAAGACGCCCGCTGAAGATGTCCGCGATCTGTTTGTACGCGCGGTACTGAAGGAGCCGCGCGAAGAGCAGGTCCCGCGCTTCGAGCAGCGCGAGATCCGCCTCGTCCTCGACCTCGGCAGTGGGCAGCAGCCGGGCCGCCTTGAGGTCGAGCAGGGTCGCGGCGACCACCAGGAACTCGGTGGTCTGGTCGAGATCCCAGTCGGGTCCCATGGCCCGGATGTGCGCCATGAACTCGTCGGTCACCTTGGACAGCGCGACTTCGGTGACATCGAGCTTGTGCTTCGAGATGAGCTGAAGCAGCAGATCGAAGGGCCCTTCGAAGTTCGCGAGCCGAACCTTGAACCGCCCGTCGTCAGGCTCGGCCGGGGGCGCGTCCGAGTCGTCCCCGTTGTGGGCAGGCGTTCCGCACGGCGGAACGGGTGGGCACAACCCACCACGGTCCGCGGCTTCAGAACCGGCCTCAGGCGAAGAAGGCTCCGCTCCGGGGCCACGCCCCAGGGCACGGCGCCGGGCAGGCGGTGCGGAATCGTCGTTCAGGGGCATCGGCGGGAAGGCTACCCCTACCGCCCACGCAGCCGTCGTACGAGAATGCTCGCGTCCCCGCGGGACTCGAGATCGGCGAGGACGACAGCCACCGCCTCGCGGACGATCCGCCCGCGGTCGACCGCGAGACCGTGCTCGCCCCGGAGCACGAGCCGGGCGTGCTCAAGATCCATGAGCTCCTCGGCGGACACGTACACGGTGATCTTCTCGTCGTGCCGCTCACGCCCGCTCGGCCGCCGGTTGGCGGCACGGGCACGCCGCCGCGCCTGCGCGGTGGAGGCGGAGCCTGCGGACCGGCCGCCGCCCTTCTCGCCCTCGGCGGACGCCGTGCGGCTACGGGATTCCCCGGCCCCCGACTCCGCGTCGGCGGCGCCGTGTTCGGCGGACTCACCGCCGTCCGCGTCGCCCGCGCCCCCGGGGGAGTCACCGGCGGCGGTCTCGTCGCTCTCCCCCGCGGGCGCCGGCACCCGCGGCTCGCCATTGGTCTGGCGTCGCGGAGACGACGACTGCAGCGCCATCCCCCCGGTCGTACGGAACAGTTCGTCGGCCCCCGGCAGACTCACTCGGCGTGACACCGGGCGAGCACCTCCCTGGCGAGCTGACGGTAGGCGGCGGCGCCGACGGAGTTCGAGGCGTACGTGGTGATCGGCTCACCGGCGACCGTGGTCTCCGGGAAGCGGACCGTGCGCCCGATGACCGTGTGGTAGACGTGATCGTCGAAGGCCTCGACCACCCGCGCGAGCACCTCACGGCTGTGCACCGTGCGGGAGTCGTACATGGTGGCGAGGATGCCGTCGAGCTCCAGGTCGGGGTTGAGCCGCTCCTGGACCTTCTCGATGGTCTCCGTCAGGAGGGCCACACCGCGCAGCGCGAAGAACTCGCACTCGAGCGGCACGATCACCTTGTGAGCCGCCGTCAGGGCGTTCACGGTGAGCAGGCCGAGCGAGGGCTGACAGTCGATCACGATGTAGTCGTAGTCCTGCATCAGCGGCTTCAACGCCCGCTGCAGCGTGGACTCTCGGGCGACCTCGCTGACCAACTGCACTTCGGCGGCGGACAGGTCGATGTTGCTGGGCAGCAGGTCCATGTTCGGGACCGCGGTCTTCAGGAGCACCTCGTCGGCCGACATGCCCCGCTCCATGAGCAGGTTGTAGACCGTCAGGTCCAGCTCCATCGGGTTCACCCCGAGGCCCACCGAGAGGGCGCCCTGCGGGTCGAAGTCGACGAGCAGGACCCGGCGTCCGTACTCCGCGAGCGCGGCACCCAGGTTGATGGTCGACGTCGTCTTGCCCACGCCGCCCTTCTGGTTGCACATCGCGATGATCTTCGCGGGGCCGTGATCGGTCAGCGGGCCCGGGATCGGGAAGTACGGCAGCGGGCGTCCCGTGGGGCCGATGCGCTCACGGCGCTGACGGGCCGCGTCCGGGGCCAGCGTGGCCGCGTACTCGGGATCGGGCTCGTACTCGGCGTCAGGGTCGTAGAAGTGCCCCTGGGGCAGTTCCTCGTAGTCGGCGAGTTGGGTGTGGGTGGTGTTCTCGCCACTCCGGTCGCCGGCCATGGCGTTCACGTGATGGCCATCCATGCTCTGGGGTGCAGACGATGTCGGTTGCGTCGGCTGCGGTTTCTGGCGGGCTTCGAAGGTGCGGACAGCGACGGAGCCGACAGCCTCGAGCCCCACGGGTCCTTGGCCCCGCGCAGACATTCCTGGTTGACCACCCCCGGGAGCAAATGTCGACTCATTCACAAGTCGTCTTACCTCCTTGGTGACCAGGAAATTTCTCGATAGGTCAGCGTGACACCATGCCGACGGTTGGCGACTCTATGGCGTGTCACCGGTCCGCAGCAACACAATCCGCCGGACCCGGCCCGATGTGTCGGCAATCGAACGCCCCCATGTCAAGGGCGCGTGGGGTGCCATTGGCACATTTCCGGGGTGGGCGAATCGGTTAAAGGGTTACGTTCAAGGCGAGTTGACCATGTCCACGGACATACGCATACGACCGGACCCCTCTCAAGGTCCGGCCGCAGGCGTGAGATTGACGACTTTCGTTGACGAAAGTGGTCAGGATCAGCCGAGGAGCGTCTCCAGCTCGACGTGCTCGAGGCCGTGCGACTCGGCGACCTCCTTGTAAATCACCTTGCCGTCATGGGTGTTGAGACCCAGGGCGAGCGCGTGGTCACGGCGCAGCGCCTCGACCCAGCCGCGGTTCGCGAGCTCGACGATGTACGGCAGCGTGGCGTTGGTCAGCGCGTACGTCGAGGTGTTGGGCACCGCGCCGGGCATGTTGGCGACGCAGTAGAACACCGAGTTGTGGACCGGGAAGGTCGGCTCGGCGTGCGTGGTCGCGTGCGAGTCCTCGAAGCAGCCGCCCTGGTCGATCGCGATGTCGACAAGGACACTTCCCGGCTTCATCCGCGAGACGAGCTCGTTGGTGACGAGCTTCGGGGCCTTGGCGCCCGGGATGAGGACGGCGCCGATGACGAGGTCGGCGTCGAGGCAGGCCTTCTCGAGCTCGAAGGCGTTGGAGACGACGGTCTGGATCTTCGTGCCGAAGATCTTGTCCGCCTCCTTGAGCTTGTTGATGTCCTTGTCGAGCAGGGTCACGTGGAAGCCCATGCCGATGGCGATCTGCGCGGCGTTCCAGCCGGAGACGCCACCGCCGATGACGACGGCCTTGCCGGCCGCCACACCCGGGACACCGCCGGGCAGGACACCGCGGCCGCCCTGGGCGGCCATCAGGTGGTACGCGCCGACCTGCGGGGCCAGGCGGCCCGCGACCTCGGACATCGGGGCGAGCAGCGGGAGCGCGCGGCCCGCGGTCTCCACCGTCTCGTACGCGATGGCGGTCGTGCCGGACTCCAGGAGCGCGTCCGTGCACTCCTTGGAGGCGGCCAGGTGCAGGTAGGTGAAGAGCGTCTGGTCCTTGCGGAGGCGGTGGTACTCCTCGGCGATGGGCTCCTTGACCTTCAGCAGGAGGTCGGCGGTGGCCCAGACCTCGTCGGCGGTGTCCAGGATCTGGGCGCCGGCCGAGACGAACTCGTCGTCCGTGATGGAGGAGCCGACACCGGCGTTGCGCTCGATGACGACCTGGTGGCCATGGCGCACCAGCTCGTGCACACCGGCGGGGGTGATGGCCACCCGGAACTCGTTGTTCTTGACCTCGCGGGGGATGCCGACCTTCACGTGGATCACGGTCCTCTTGGCTCAGGGATTTTTCGGGCAATGAACTACGTACCGATACACAAGAGGGCGCATCGGAAGACACCACGGAAGTACGCGGCGGAGCCAGTCTAATGAAGGACTTCTCGCTGTCTAGCCTTTCAATGCATCAATCTTCTGCGGAAGCGCTACGGATTTCGTAGGCGGAACCCGCCGGTCCGTCCTTCGATGCAAGCCCTGTGACCTCCTCGAGCTCTGTTCCCAGCATGCGCTTGGCGGCGGCGCGGTGCAGCCGGGCGGCCGCCGGGTCGCCGAGACGCTCCAGGGTGTCGGCCAGCCTGAGCTGCAGCGCGGCCTGGAGACGTACGTCGCCGGCCTGCCGCGCCCACTCGACCGCCTCCTGGCAGGTGTGCAGCGACTCCTCGGGCCGCCCCGCGTACTCCTGCACCCGCGCCAGCTCGCTCAACGCCCTTGCCTGGCCCGCCACATCGCCGCACTTGCGGTACCCGGTGACGGCCGAGCTCCAGTTGCGCAGCGCCTCTCCGTAGCGCCCCGCATAGGTGTGCGCCGTGCCGATGCGGCCGTAGAGCCGGGCCGCGTCGGCACGCTCGTCCCGGCCGAGGCGCTGGGCGAGGGCCCGGCCGAACCAGTCCGACGCCCGCGACCAGTCCCCCAGCTCCTGGTACGCGCCACCTACGGATTCCATTGCGCGGCCGGTCGCGTACGGGTCATTTGCTCTGCGTCCGGCATCCAAAGCCGACCGATATCGCACCAACGCCTCTTGTGTACGTCCCGTGCGCGCATCCAGATCCGCGAGATTGAGCAGCGCGGCCGCCTGCTCGCGGGGCAGATCCCTGCGCTCGGCGACATCCAGGACCAGCTGATGGATGCCGTACAGCTCGGGAGCCGCGTCCTCCGTGCCGCGGTGCGCGACCAGCGCCCGCGTCAGGGCCGCCATCAGGCGCCGGGCGAGGGTGTCGAGCTCCCCGTCGGCGACCGCGAGGCGGGCGGCGGCGAGCAGCGCGGGCTGCCGGATGCGCAGCCACTCGGCGGCGGCCGCCCGGTGCGGGAAGCGCAGGGCGCGCGGCAGCCCCGCGAGCTTCTTGCGGGCCGCCGAGCCGTCCGGTTCGGTGATCGCCCGGCAGGACTGCAGGAGGCGTACGGTCCGCTCCAGCATCCTGGCCCGCGCGAGCTGCACCTCGGCGGGGCGGTCCTGGCTCTCGGTGAGGGAGCGCAGGAGCGGCGTCAGGCAGCCGGGCACCTCGTACTGCGGCAGCGGCGACTCCACGGCCCTGACCAGGCCGAGCTTCACGAAGTCGTCCAGGGTGGTGCGGGCGGCGGAGACCGAGCAGCCGGCCAGGGCGGACGCCGTGTGCGGGTCGACGTGGCCCGCGGGGGCGAGGGAGAGGAAGCGCAGTATCCGCGCGGCGGGGCCCGGCAGCGAGGCGTACGAGTGCTGGAAGACGCGGGCAAGGGCGGACCCCTCGTCGGGGCGGTCGTGCACCTGCTTGGCCAGGTCGGCGAGGGCCGCCTTGGGCCGCACGGAGAGCCAGCCGCCGGCCAGGACGAGGGCCGCGGGATGCGCGGCGCACGCCTCGACCAGGCTCTCCGCGGAGCGCGGGTCCACGGTGACCCGCACCTGGCCCGCGGCGCGGGAGAGCAGCTCGACGCCGGCGGCGGTGTCCAGGCCGCCGAGCGTGCAGGGCCGCACGTCCGGGATTCCGGTGAGCGGGCCCTCGGAGACGGCGACGGCCAGGCAGTCGGGCGCGTCCGGGATCAACGGGTCGACCTGCTCGGCATCGGCCGCTCCGTCGAGCAGCAGCAGACACCGGCGGCCGGCCAGGGCCTCGCGGAGCACCTCGGTCAGCTCGTCCTCGTCGGCACCCGGCGGTGCGGGCACCTCCAGGACGTCGAGCAGCTCCCGCGCGGAGCGCTCGGTGGGCACGCGCGTGCCGTCGGGTTCCGTGAGGTGGGCGCGGAGGATGCCGTCCGGGTAGTTGTCGGCGACCTGCCGGGCGAGCTCCTCCGCGAGGGAGGTGCGGCCCGAGCCCGGGCGTCCCGCGATGAGCAGCACACGCGCGCGTGGCGCCTTGCGGCCCGAGATGGTGTCGAGTCCCGCGCGGTCGATGTCGGCGCGGAGCTCCTTCAACTCCCGGCGCCGGCCGGTGAATCGGCCTTCCCCGGAAGTCCGGGCCGACGCGGGCCGCGGCACCGCGCCGCCCGCCGCCGAACCGTCCGTGTCGACCGCCTGATCCGTCACGGGCCATGCTCCGTCCGCCTGCGCGCGAACCCGCCGGGACTCCGGTCGGGACGCTTCCAGAGCCTAGTTCAGGCCCTGCCGCGTCCCCCGTCACGCGGCGCACACAGTCGCCCGATCGGATCAGCCGATCGTCACACCGGAGCCTGAAGCCGCCCCCTGATGTGTGCTCAGGCCTCGAAGGGACGCGCGGGCCAAGGCGCCTCGGCCGGGCGCAGCGCGTCCACGCCGTCGCCGTTCAGCGCGGCGGTGAGCGAAAGGGCGCCCACGACGAGGCAGTTGTTGTGCAGTTCGCCGGCGAGCACGCCGCGTACGAGCTCTTCGAGCGGTACGCGCGCCAGCTCCATGTCCGCCTCCTCCTCGGAGACTTCGAAGCGCTCGCCCTCGGCCTCGGAGAGATCGCGGGCGAGGAAGATGCGCACGGCCTCGTCACAGCCGCCGGGCGTGGTGTAGACGTCGGTGAGGACCCGCCAGTCCTCGGCCTTGACGTGCGCCTCTTCGTAGAGCTCGCGCTGGGCGGCGTGCAGCGGGTTCTCGCCGGGGATGTCGAGCAGTCCCGCCGGGATCTCCCAGAGCTTCTGGCGGACCGGGTGGCGGTACTGGCGCAGGACCAGGACGCGGCCCGCGTCGTCGAGCGCGAGCACGGCGACCGAGCCGGGGTGCACCTGGTAGTCGCGGCGGACGACGGTCCCGTCGGGCATGACCACGTCGTCGGTGCGGACGGAGGTCTTGTTGCCGACAAACGGGGTCTCCGTCGCCGTGACCTGCCACTCCTCGGCGGTGTCCTTGATCGTCATGTCGCCCTGTCCTCCCACACGCACACAAACAGAAACCGGGGCACGCACCTCGAAAGACGCGTACCCCGGCAACCGTACAACCCTTGTGTTACTTGCCCTTCTTGGCCGCCGTCTGGCGCTCCACGGCCGCCTTCACCAGACCGGCGAAGAGCGGGTGCGGACGCGTCGGGCGCGAGCGCAGCTCCGGGTGGGCCTGCGTGGCGACCAGGTAGGGGTGGACGTCGCGCGGGTACTCGACGTACTCGACGAGCTTGCCGTCCGGGGAGGTGCCGGAGAACTGCAGGCCGGCCTTCTTCTCCAGCTCGCCGCGGTAGGCGTTGTTCACCTCGTAGCGGTGGCGGTGGCGCTCCTCGACGTACTCCTTGCCGTCGTACACCTCACGCGCGATCGAGCCCTCGGCGAGCTTGGCCGGGTACATGCCCAGGCGCATCGTGCCGCCCATGTCGCCCTCGCCCGCGACGATGTCGAGCTGCTCGGCCATGGTCGAGATGACCGGGTGGGAGGTCGCGGCGTCGAACTCGGTGGAGTTGGCGTCGGGGATGTCCGCGAGGTTGCGGGCGGCCTCGATGACGATGCACTGCAGGCCGAGGCAGATGCCGAGCAGCGGCACCTTGTTCTCGCGGGCGTACTGGATCGCGCCGACCTTGCCGGAGACACCACGGTCGCCGAAGCCGCCGGGGATCAGGATCGCGTCGCAGTCGGCGAGCTGCTTCTTGGCGCCCGCCGGGGTCTTGCAGTCGTCCGAGGTGACCCACTTGACCTTGACGCGGGCCTTGTTGGCGAAGCCGCCGGCGCGCATGGCCTCGGTGATGGAGAGGTACGCGTCGGGCAGGTCGATGTACTTGCCGACCAGCGCGATGGTGACCTCGTGGTCCGGGTTGTGCACCCGGTCCAGGAGGTCCTCCCACTGGGTCCAGTTCACATCGCGGAACGGGAGGTCCAGCTTGCGGACGACGTAGGCGTCAAGGCCCTCGGTGTGCAGGACCTTCGGGATGTCGTAGATCGACTTGGCGTCGATGGCCGCGACCACCGCGTCCTCGTCGACGTCGCACATCAGCGAGATCTTGCGCTTGATGGACAGCGGCACCTCGCGGTCGGCGCGCAGCACGATGGCGTCCGGCTGGATGCCGATGTTGCGCAGGGCGGCGACGGAGTGCTGGGTCGGCTTGGTCTTCAGCTCGCCGGAGGGGCCGATGTAGGGCAGCAGCGAGATGTGCACGACGAAGACGTTGTCGCGGCCGACCTCGTGGCGGACCTGGCGGACGGTCTCCAGGAAGGGCAGGGACTCGATGTCGCCGACCGTGCCGCCGACCTCGGTGATGACGACGTCCACGTCGTCCGTGGCCATGCGGCGGATGCGGTGCTTGATCTCGTTGGTGATGTGCGGGATGACCTGCACGGTGTCGCCCAGGTACTCGCCGCGCCGCTCCTTGGCGATGACCTGCGAGTAGACCTGGCCGGTGGTGACGTTGGCCGAGCCGTCGAGGTCGACGTCGAGGAAGCGCTCGTAGTGGCCGATGTCCAGGTCGGTCTCGGCGCCGTCGTTGGTGACGAACACCTCGCCGTGCTGGAAGGGGTTCATCGTGCCCGGGTCGACGTTCAGGTACGGGTCGAGCTTCTGCATGGTGACGCGCAGGCCACGAGCCTTGAGGAGCGCACCCAGGCTGGAGGCAGTCAGACCCTTGCCGAGGGAAGAGGCGACACCCCCGGTGACGAAGATGTGCTTGGTCGTCGTGGATTTGGGCTGCATAGCCAAAGGGGGGCTCCCGTGGTCGCGGTCTGGAGGATGCGTGCCGGCGCTCTCACCAGGGATTCGGGGAGGTGCCGTCGCTGCGGTTCGGGGGTTCTAGGACCACCGGCTCACGGGCTACCAGGGTATCAGCGACGGGACGAGGCTGCTTCCGGCCACGCTCCGGCACTCTCTTCACAGCCGCCTCACCTGGCGCTCACCCGTTCGGCGCAGCCGCGTTGTCCGGACCGGCGCGCAGATCACCGGGGTGCGTCGTATCCTGCTCGGACACTTGCTGCCGAGCCGTCCGACCAACGGCATCACCCCCGCCCGTTCTCCAGGAACAAGAGGCTCGCGCAGTTCGTTTTACAGCGAACTCTGACCGTAGAGCGAGCGCCCCGCGAGGGCGACGTGGCCGTTTGACTGGAGATGCACGTGGCCGGGCGCATCGAGGACTACGCACTCATCGGAGACATGCAGACCGCCGCACTGGTCTGCCGGGACGGCACGGTCGACTGGCTGTGCCTGCCCCGCTTCGACTCCCACGCCGTCTTCGCCGGCCTGCTGGGCACGGAGGAACACGGATTCTGGCGCCTTGGGC
This sequence comes from Streptomyces sp. NPDC059037, assembly GCF_042740015.1. NCBI lineage: Bacteria > Bacillati > Actinomycetota > Actinomycetes > Kitasatosporales > Streptomycetaceae > Streptomyces > Streptomyces sp. NPDC059037. The sequence goes on along the minus strand of NZ_JBHYIG010000037.1, from coordinate 23,164 downwards.
CCGCGCACAGCCCGGACGCGCCACCGCCGACGGCGGCGCGGCGCACCTACCGCGGCGACTCGCTGGTCCTGGAGTCCGAGTGGGACACCCCGCGCGGCACGGTCCGCGTGACCGATTTCATGCCGCCGCGCGACACCGACGCGCCGCAGCTGGTGCGGATCGTCGAGGGCGTCAGCGGCCGGGTGCCGATGCGCTCCGCGCTGCGCATGCGGTTCAGTTACGGGCGTGTGGTGCCCTGGGTGCACAAGGTCGACGGGCGCACGGTGGCCGTCGCCGGGCCCGATTCGGTGTGGCTCGACACCCCGGCCGAGACCTTCGGCAAGGACCTCACGACGTACTCGGACTTCACGGTCGCGCCGGGTGACCGGATCGCGTTCACCATCTCGTGGCAGCCCTCGCACAAGCAGCCGCCCGCGCTGCCCGATCCCGAGGGTGCCCTCACGGCGACCGAGGACTTCTGGCGCGAGTGGGTCGAGCACTGCACGTACCACGGGCCCTACCGCGAGGCCGTGGTCCGCTCGCTGATCACGCTCAAGGCCCTGACGTACGCGCCGACCGGCGGCATCGTCGCCGCGCCCACCACCTCGCTGCCCGAGGACATCGGGGGCTCCCGCAACTGGGACTACCGCTACACGTGGCTGCGCGACGCGGCGATCACGCTCTCCTCGCTCCTGCGCACCGGCTACCGCGAGGAGGCCCGCGCCTGGCGCGAGTGGCTGCTGCGCGCGGTGGCGGGCGACCCCGAGAACCTGCAGATCATGTACGGCATCGCGGGCGAGCGTGAGCTGGGCGAGGCCGAGCTGGACTGGCTTCCCGGATACGAGGGCTCGACACCGGTCCGGGCCGGCAACGGCGCCGCGCACCAGCTTCAGCTCGATGTGTACGGCGAGGTCACCGAGGCCCTGCACCTGGCGCACATGACGGGCCTGGCCCGCAACGACTACGCCTCGCTGCTCCAGCTCAAGCTGATCCGCTACCTGGAGAGGCACTGGAACGAGCCGGACGAGGGCATCTGGGAGGTGCGCGGACCGCGCCGCCACTTCGTGCACTCCAAGGTGATGTGCTGGGTCGCCGTCGACCGCACGATCAAGCTCATCGAGTCCGGCGACGCGGACGGTCCGCTGGAGAAGTGGCGCGAGCTGCGCGACGACATCCACCGTGACGTCTGCGAGAAGGGCTACGACAAGGAGCGGAACACGTTCACGCAGTCGTACGGCTCCAAGGAGCTTGACGCCTCGCTGCTGCTGATCCCGCAGATGGGCTTCCTGCCGCCCGACGACAAGCGCGTCATCGGCACGATCGAGGCGATCCAGCGTGAGCTCTCGACGTCGGACGGCTTCATCCTGCGCTATCCGACCTCGGGCGACGACGCGGGCGTGGACGGCCTTGAGGGTGACGAAGGCGCCTTCCTGGCCTGCTCGTTCTGGTTGGCGGACGACCTGGCGATGATCGGCCGGGTCGACGAGGCCCGCAAGCTCTTCGAGAAGCTGCTCGCGCTCCGGAACGACCTGGGGCTGCTCGCCGAGGAGTGGGATCCGCGGCAGCAGCGCCAGGTCGGCAACTTCCCGCAGGCCTTCAGCCACGTGCCGCTGATCGACACGGCACTGCGGCTGACGGCCTCGGGGGCGTACGGGGGTTAGGCCCTGAGCCCTGGGTGAGCTTCCCGATCACCTCCCGGGCGGCGCGCTCCCCTTCGGTCGCGCCGCGTTGCGCTCTACGGATGTGCGTTCCCATAGGCTCACGTTCGGGGAGCGCACAGCCCACACGGCCCCGCCCTCACGTGTTGCTGCTCTGCCTTCGGGCAGCGGTCAGGGCTTGACCGTCGTGGAGGTTCACGGACCCGAGCGAGAAGCCGCTTGCGCAGGCGAGACGGCGGAGTCACGAAGCCCTGGAAGTCGTGGAAGTACGGCTCTGCTCCAGGGGTTGCGGCGCAGCTCAGCGAGTGTGCGCCACGCAGGAAGAGGACGACACCCGCACCCGACCGGGGCGGGTGAAGTCCCCTGCGGTCGCCCAGAGGTCGGCGTCGGTGAAGCAGTCGCCCGCGCTGACGCCGGGCCAGGGGCCGGTGCCGCGCCAGGGGCGGCTTGAGAACTGCATGTTGAGCTTGGTGCAGTGGCCCATCCGGGCGTCCCGCAGCAGATTCGTCATGCGGGTGTCCAACCCGGCCTTGGTCAGGTCGAGTCGTTGGAGCACCGGCAGCGGGAGGCACAGGATCGTGTGGTCGGCGGTTGCGGTGCGGACGGCGCCCGCTTCGGTGTACGTGAGGGTCTGGGTGCCGTCGGCGTTGGCGCGTACGGCGGTCAGGGCGCAGCCGGGGCGCAGCGTCCCGTCGGGCAGGAAGTCGGCGATGGCGTGCGGGAGTTGGTCGTTGCCGCCGGTGATGTGGTAGCGCTCGTTGGACAGGCCCCAGATGTTGAAGTGTCCCGGATTGGTCTGGTAGCCCATCAGCAGGACGAGGGCGAGCGCGGACTGGTCGGTGGTGTCGGCGCCGTACTCGACGTGGTAGGCGACGTCGAACGAGCGGCCGAGCGGGGAGCCGTGCCCGCCCGGGACACGCGATGCGATCCATTCGTGGATCGACATGTTGTCGAGGGCGGTGGAGGGTGAGGGCCGCGGTGAGGCCCGAGATCCCGGCTCCCACGATGGCTGTGCGGGGTGCGCCCTTGCCGGTCGTGGCGGCCGTGGCGCGGGGAGCGGCCGACAGAGCGGCGGTCCCGACGGCGAGGCCCGCGGCGCTTTTGAGGACGGTTCTTCGGCCGGGCCGTGCGGCGGCGCCCCGGAGTTCGGCGACGGGTACTCCGAGGCGCTGGGCCTCGCCGTGCTCGGCGGCAAGGCGTTTCAAGGCGTGCATCGGGTTCGTACGCGACACGGGGATCTCCTCAGACGGTGGCGGACGTCGTGGACTCGGTGTCTTCGGTGCGTTCGGCCGCGTCCTCCAGGACGATCCGGCCGATGATCTCGTAGCGGGCGGGCTGCTTCGCCCGCAGATACAGGCCGAGCCCCAGGCCCCCGAAGAAGACGAGGCCGACGATCCAGGGGATGGCCTTGAAGAAGAGGGAGTCGGCGGCCGAGCCCGCCGCGGTGTCCATGTTGATCACAAGCAGGACGACCACGGCGATCATGCCGATGCCGCCGAGCAGCGGGGCCAGGAAGGTCCTGAACCAGTGCCGGTCCTCCGGGTGGTTCTTGCGGAAGTAGCCGATGACGGCGAACGAGCAGAGGGTCTGCACGATGAGGATCGCCATCGTGCCGAGGATCGCGAGCAGGGTGTACAGGTGGATGTACGGGTCCTGGCCGGTGAGCCAGAAGGCGGCGACCAGGGCGACGGCGATCGCCGACTGGACGTAGGAGGCGATGTACGGGGAGCCGTGCGTGGGGTGCGTACGGCCGAGGCCGCGGTGCAGGAACCCCTCGCGCCCGACCGCGTACAGATAGCGCGAAGCGCACTGGTGGAAGGCCATGCCGCAGGCGAACGAGCCGGTGATCAGGAGCCATTGGAAGGTGTCGACGGCCCAGGCCCCGATGAAGGAGTGCGCCGGGTCGAAGAACAGGTCGAGCGGGCTCGTGGACTGCGAGACCTTCACCGAACCGCTCAGGCCGTTGCCCGCGATGGTCATCCAGGAGACGTAGATGTAGAAGAGCCCGACGCCGACGACCGAGATGAGCGTGGCGCGCGGGATGACCTTCTTGGGGTTGCGGGACTCCTCTCCGTACATGGCGGTGGACTCGAAGCCGACCCAGGACCAGAAGGCGAAGAAGAGGCCGAGGCCCGCGGATGTGCCGGTGAAGGCGTTCTTCGGGTTGATCGGCTCGACGGGGATGCCGTCGGGGCCGCCGCCGTGGATCAGTACGGCGGTGGCGACGGCGAAGAGGACCGCGATCTCGGCGATCAGCATCACGCCGAGCGCCTTCGCGGTGAGGTTGATGTCGAAGTACGACAGGACGGCGGTGACGGCGAGCATCGCGGCCGCGTACAGGATCCACGGCAGATCGGCGCCGAGCTGATCATGGACGGTGGTCTTGGCGAAGTAGGCGAAGACGCCGACGATCGACGCCTCGAAGACGACGTACGCGAGGACGGCGAGCATCCCGGACGCCATGCCCGCGATCCGGCCCAGGCCGTGCGAGATATAGCCGTAGAAGGCGCCGGCCGCGGTGATCCGCTTGGCCATGGCGACGTATCCGACGGAGAACACCGTCAGGACGAGGGTCGCGAAGAGATAGCCCGCGGGCGCGCCGGTGCCGTTGCCCGCGCCGACGGCGATGGGCAGGTTTCCGGTCATGGCCGTGATGGGCGCCGCGGTGGCGACGGCCATGAAGACGACGCCGACGAGACCGACGGAGTTCGCCTTGAGGCGGTGGACCTCGGGTGTGCTGGATTGCTCTGGCATCTGCTCTGGCATGGCGGGCACCTTGCCGTGGAGTGACGTACGCCACAAGCGACAGGGGGTCGTGCAATTGGCGTGCGGGGGCGACGAGTTGTCGGGCCCGGGGCACTTTCGGCCATTGCCGTAACCGGCCGGAGATGTTCCCGGAACGTGTGCGCAGGTAGCGTCCGCCCCATGGAAAGTCAGGGCACGCAGGGCACTCAGGGCGGAATCACCGTGCAGCGGGCCCTGGAGCTTCCGGGGCTGCGCGGCGGACTGCCGGAAGTGGTCGCGGGAGCGGAACGGCTGCAGCGCACCGTGCGCTGGGTGCACGCCGGCGAGGTGCCGAACATCGCCTCACTGCTCAAGGGCGGCGAGCTGCTCCTGACGACCGGCCTCGGCCTCGGCGCACGCCCCGCCGAGCAGCGCGCCTTCGTACGCAAGCTCGCCGAGCGGGGCATCGCGGCGCTCGTCGTCGAGCTGGGCCCGCGCTTCACCCGGCTGCCCGCGGCGATCGTGGAGACGGCGCGCGCGGCGGGCCTCCCCCTGGTGCAGCTGCACCGCGAGGTGCCCTTCGTGACCGTCACCGAAGAGGTGCACACGGAGATCGTCAACGGCCACTACGCACTGCTCCAGCGGGCCGAGGAGGTCCACCGGCGCTGCACGGAAGCGCTGCTCGGCGGCGGCGGTGTGCCGCAGGTCCTCGGCGTCCTCGCGGACTTCAGCGGCAATCCGGTGTTCCTGGAGACGGCGGACGGGCAGCTCCTGTACGCCGCCGGGGCGGGCACGGAGTGTGCCGATCCGCTCCAGGTGTGGGAGGGCCTGCGGGGCCGCACCGTCGACCGGGACGGACCGCCCGCGGGCGCAGTGCTCGTCGACGTGCCGGGCGGCGGACCCGGCACCGGCTCGGTGCGCGCCCGGCTCGTACTGCTCGCCGTGGAGTCCGTGCTGCTGCCGGTGCACCGGATCGCGGCGGAGCGGGCGGCGGGCTCCCTCGCGGTGGTCCTGATGCAGGCGAGGCAGGAGGAGGAGCTCGCGGCACGCGGCCGCGGCGACTTCCTGACCGATCTCGCGGAGGGGCGCATCACGGCCGACGACGCGCCCGCCCAGGCGCGGGTGCTCGGCTTCAAGCCCGGCGAGAGCCCGCTGCTCCCGGTCGTGATGCGGCTCGCGGACGGGCTGCCGCCGGGCGGCGGCTGGGCCGTCCTCGCGCGCGCGGTCGCGGAGGAGCTGGCGGCGGTGGGCGTTCCGGTGCTGCTCGGCGTGCGCCCGGTCGAGGGCCGCGTGCCGCTGCTCCTGGGGCTCCGTACGGAGTCCGAGCGCACCCCGGTGGCCGACCGGGTCGCGGCGGCGCTGCGGGCCGGCGTCGAGCGTGCGGGGATGCAGCGGGCCGGGGCCCAGCCGCCGGTCGTGGTGGTCGGGGTCGCGGGCGGCTGGGCGGCGGCGTCGGCGGGCCTGCGGCACGCGGCGGAGACGGCGACGGCGGCCCAGGGCCTCATCGACCGCCCCTGGTACGACGCGCGCCGCCTGGACATCGACCTCCTCCTGTGGCGCCTGCACAACTACGACGACTCGGCCCTGGCAGCCTTCGTGGACCGCGCGATCGGCCCCCTGCGCACCCACGACCGGCGCTCGAAGCCGCCGCTGCTGCCCACCCTGCAGACGTACCTGGCGCATGCCGGGCGCAAGGCGGAGACGGCGCGCGAACTGCACCTGAACCGGCAGACGCTGTACAACCGCCTCGCCAGGATCAGCGAGCTCCTGGGGACGGACCTGGACGACCCGCAGACGGTGCTCGCGCTGAGCCTGGCGCTGCGGGCGCGGCGGCATGTGCCGTAGGGGTCCGCGCGCCGGACTGTGGCTCAGCCGCCCGCGGCATCGCACCGCTACATGGCCCGCGGCTGCGTCAACTCGTCGTAGACGCTGAGGACTTGGGTGACCGTCTCGTCCTCGGTCGGCCAGGTCGCCGCCTGGGCGGTGCCCTTGTCCTTGAGCCGCTCCCGGTGCTCGGGGTCCGCGAGGAGGCGCGCGACGGCCGTGGCGAGGGCCGCCGCGTCGCCGTAGGGCACGAGTTCGGCGGCGTCACCGACGAGTTCGGGCACGCCGCCCACCGCGGTCGCGACCAGCGGCACGCGCGCGTGCAGGGCTTCCTGGGCCAGCACGGAGCGGGACTCCCAGCTGCTGGGCAGCACCACGAGATCGGCGGCGGCGAGCAGCTCGGGCACGTCGTCACGCCGCCCCACGAGCCGCGCCGGAAGACCCTCGCCCTCGATACGGCGCTTCAGCTCAGCCCGCTCGGGCCCTTCACCGGCGATGACGAGCAGCGGCAGCGGGTCGAGGTGGCGCCACGCGCGCGAGGCGTCGAGCAGCACGTCGAAGCCGCGGTGGCGTTCCAGCGTGCCGACCGCCACGATCAACGGCCGGTCCACGGCACCGAGTTCGGCACGCGCCTTGTGGCGCAGACCGTCCGGCTCCTCGTCGTCACGGGCGGCCGCGCGCGGCGTGGGGAGCGTGACGGGGGCGAGCCGGGCATCCCGCGCGCCCCTGCGGCGGGCGCGGTCGACGAGGTCGGACGAGGTGCCGAGGACCACGGCCGCGGCCTTGGCGACGCGACGCTCCAGGGCGCGAAGGACATGGGCGCGCGCGCCTTCCGCATGCGCGCGGGTGTGCCAGGTGACGACGAGCGGGATACGGCGGCCGGTGAGCGCGAGCGCGGCGCGCAGAGCGGCGTGCAGCCCGTGCGCGTGCACGAGGTCGGCGTCGGTGCAGGCCACACGGAGGGAGGCGACGGATGCCGGGTCGCTGCGGCGGGGCACGTGGACGTGCCGGGCGCCGGTGCCCGTCAGGTCGTACGCGGTGGCCGCATCGGAAGGGGCGCACACCGTGACCCGCACGCCCCGCGCGGCGAGGCCCGCGGCGAGCGACCTGACGTGGGCGCTGCTGCCCGCGCTTCCGCCGCCCAGCACTTGCACGGTGTGCAGCGGCGTCTGGCCGTGCGGTGAGTGGCTGCTCACGTGGCTCACGTAGCCGGGGCTCCTGAGTCGGCGTCGGGGGGCTGCGCCAAGGATGCCAGTCCGTACGGACGTTCCGGCACCGCCGAAAGGTCACTTCCGCACGGAGGCAGGCAACTCCCTGAAGCGGATCACTCGCATGGGTGAGGACGAAGGGGTTTCAGCGCCGCGGATGCCCTGCGGCCCCAGGCATCTTCGCAGCGGGGCCTCGATGGACGGAAGGCTTTCGGGCGGCTCGGCGTGGCCCGGTTGTCGTTGGGGGGGCGGCGTGCCGCGGGGCAGGCGGGAGTGTCGTGGGGGGGGCGGCGTGCCGCGGGGCAGGCGGGAGTTCGAAGACAGGACCTAGGCCCCGGCGGCCGCGCCGGCCTTCTCTCCGTACGCCGCCGCGGCGACGAGGCCCGCCGCGTGCGCCACCAGGCCCGCGCGGCCGTTGCCCGCGACGATGGCGGTGCCCAGGGCCGCACCCAGGGCGTGCGCTCCGGCGTCACCGATCATGGCGCGCTCCCCCAGGTCCTCCGGGAGCACGGCCGCGGCGGCCCCCATGGTGGCAGCGGCGAGAACCCCGGCGGTGCCCTTGCGCAGCAGTCCCGGCGCCCCCAGGGCGAGCACCGCTCCGGCGGCGCGTCCGGGGCGTACGTCCACGAGGTTGACGAAATGGGCGGTGCCCGCGATGACGACCCCCGCGAGCAGCTTGTCCACCGGCCGCTCCTTGAGCAGCGCGCCCGCGGCGAGACCGGCCGCGGAGATCCCGAACAACTTCACGGCCCCGCTGGTGACTTCACCGCCGCGCAATGCCGACAGGTGCGCGCGGAACCCTCGGCGCGGATCACCCGCCCCCGCCATGTCGTCGTACACCCCGCAGGCACCCGCGGCGAGCACGGCCAGTGCGGTGGCGGCGCGGGGCCTGCCCGCCAGGGCGACACCCCCGGCCGCGGCCCCCAGGGCGGCAGCGGGCCCGGCGTACAACTCCACTGCCCGCCCCGCGTAGTTCTTCCGCTGCCAGTGGTCGGGGCCGCCGGGAGCGCGGGAACGCAGCGCGGCGGTGGCGGCGCGGGTGACGGCGGCGGCGGTGAGGAGGGCGGTGATGCGTCGGGCGGGCTTGCGGTCGATCATGCGGGTCAGGGTACGGGGGCACCCCCCTTACCCGTCCCCCCGAGCCGTGGCCAGCAACTCCTCCGCATGGGCCCGCGCGGTCTCCGAGTCCTCCTGCCCCGCCAGCATCCGGGACAGCTCCCGCACCCGGTCCTCGCCCTCCAGGACCAGGACCCCGGAGCGGGTGACGCTCCCGTCGTTGGTCTTCTCGACCAGCAGCTGCCGATCGGCGAACGCCGCCACCTGCGGCAGATGCGTGACGACCACGACCTGCGCCGACTTGGCGAGCCTGGCGAGGCGCCGCCCGATCTCGACCGCGGCCTTGCCGCCGACGCCCGCGTCGACCTCGTCGAAGAGGTACGTGGGAACGGGATCCGTGCCCGCGAAGACGACCTCGACGGCCAGCATCACGCGTGACAGCTCACCGCCGGACGCTCCCTTGGCGATCGGCCGTGGCGGAGCGCCCGGATGCGGGGCCAGGAGGAGTTCCACCTCGTCGACGCCCGTCGGGCCGTACGCGACGAGACGTCCGTCGACCGGCACACCGTCCGCGCCCTCGGGCACCTCCGTGGCGGTGATGTCGATCGTCACGCGCGCGTGCGGCATCGCGAGGGAGGCGAGCTCTTCAGTGACGGCCGCCGCGAACCGCGAAGCCGCCTCCTGACGGGCGTCGGTCAACGCCTGCGCGAGTCCCGCCAGTTCGCCCCGGAGCGCGTCCCGCTCGGCGGTCAGCTCCTCCAGACGGTCGTCGTCACCCTCGAGTTCGGTGAGCCGCGCGGCCCCCGCCTCGGCCCAGGCAAGGACGGCGTCGATGTCGGCGCCGTACTTCCGGGTCAGCTGGGTCAGCGCGGCACGCCGCTCCTCCACCGCCGCGAGCCGCAGCGGATCGGCGTCGAGGTCATCGGCGTAACCGGCAAGTTCGCCCGCCACGTCGCCCAGCAGAATCCCGATCTCGCCGATCCGCTCGGCGAGCGCGGCGAGGGCGGCGTCGTGGGAACGCACCGCCTCCAGGGCCCGGTGCGCGCCCGCCACCAGCGTCGTGGCGTCGACGCCTTCCGGGTCCTCGGGGTTGCCCGCGAGCGCGGCGTGGGCGGCCGTGGCCGCGGACGCGAGCGCCTCGGCGTGGCCGAGCCGCTCGGCCTCCGCGGCCAGTTCGACGTCCTCGCCCGCCCGCGGCTCGACGCCCGCGACCTCGTCGAGGCCGAAGCGCAGCAGATCCGCCTCCTGGGCGCGTTCCCGCGCGCGCGTGGTGATCTCGTCGACCTCGGTCGTGACGGCTCGCAGCCTGCGGTACGCCGCCGTGTACTTGGCCAGCGGCACGGTGACCGCGTCGCCCGCGTACCGGTCGAGCGCGCCGCGCTGCCGGGCCGGCTTGAGCAGCCCCTGCTGATCCGTCTGACCGTGCACCGCGACGAGGTCGTCCGCCAGTTCGGACAGCAGACCCACCGGCACCGAACGGCCGCCGAGGTGCGCCCGTGAGCGCCCCTCCGCCGAGACCGTACGGCTGATCAGCAGCGCGCCCTCGTCGAGTTCGGCCCCCGCCTCCTCCGCGCGCACGGCCGCCGATGCGCCGTCGGGCACGGTGATCCGGCCCTCGACGATCGCCGCCTTGGCGCCGATCCGCACCAAGGCGGGATCCGCGCGCCCGCCGAGCAGCAGGCCGAGGCTCGTGACCACCATCGTCTTGCCCGCACCGGTCTCACCGGTCACGGCGGTGAAACCCGGTGACAGCTCGACGACCGCGTCGTCGATGACTCCGAGCGACCGTATCCGCATCTCCTCCAACACGGACACGACCTTACGAGGTCAGAGCCCGGGTGTGCGACGGCCCCTGGCCACCTTCCGCGAAGGCGCAGGTGGCAAAGGCGGACCGAACGGACGCTGTCACCCGCAGGGGGTGGGGATTTAGGGGTGGGGATTTAGGGGTGGGGATTACCCCACCGTGATCTTCCTGCTTGCCTCAGGGTGCCCGGTGGCCCCAGCACCCCACCATGATCTGTATGAGAACGGGACTCGCACTGGCGGCGCTGCGCGCGCACCGCCCGGCCTTCGTGGGCACGGCGGTGGCCGCGCTCTTCGCGGCGACCGTGGTGAGCGCATCGACGATGATGCTCGGCACCACCGGCACGGAGGGGCTCTCCGCGCGGGCCCGCGCTCAGATCGCCGAGAACGGCGTCGGCGACATGGCCGTCGTACTCCTCATCGGTTCGATCTACATGTCGATATTCGTGGTCGCGTCGACGATGGGCACGGCCGTGGCGCAACAGCACCGCGAGCTGGCCATGGTGCGCTCCATCGGTGCCAGACCCCGGCAGGTCCGCCGCGCGGTGGCCGCTCAGGCCCTCGCCGCGTCGATCCCCGCGGCCCTCGCCGGCTTCGTCCTGGGCGGCTTCGTCGCCCGCTGGTGGCACGCGGGCATGGTCGAGCACGGGCTGCTCCCCGCGGAGGCTGCCTTCCGCTTCAGCTGGGTCGCCCTGCCGGTGTGCCTCGGCGTGGCCGTGGTGACGACGACGCTCGCCGCGCTCCTTTCGGCCCTGCGGTTCTCGCTGCTGCGCCCGGCCCGCGCCCTGAGCGAGGCGGCGACCGGGCGGCGCGGTCTCGGCGTGCTGCGGGCGCCGCTCGGCGTGACAGCGGTCGCGGGGGCGTGTGTCGTCGCGGTGCTCCTGTCCCGGCAGCCGGCGGACGAGGCGGGCGAGGGCGCGTTCCTCGTCCTGATCCTCTTCTGCGTCGGCGCCGGACTGCTCGGCCCGCGCATCATCGGGCCCGCGGCCTGGCTGGTCTCGGCGCTGGTCGGCCGGTTCGGCCCCAGCGCGCGCCTCGCCATGCTCAACGTCCGCTCGCAGCCCCGCCGTTTCTCCGCCGCGGTGGTGCCGCTCGTCCTGGTCGTGGGCTTCGGCCTCACCAAGATCGGCATGCACACCACGGCCCGGCACCACACGGGCTCGGCGGGCAGCACGGGCGAGGTCTGGCTCGACTATGTGGGCACGGGTCTGTACGCGGGCTTCGCCGCGATCGCCGCGGCGAACACCCTCGCCATGATCTCCTTCGAGCGCCGCCGCGACGTCGCACTGCTGCGGGTGGTCGGCAGCCAGCGAGCCCAGGTGCGCGCCATGGCGGCCTGGGAGGCCGCGGTCGTGGCGGGCACCGCGCTGCTGCTGGGCACCGCCGTCGCGCTGGGCACGCTGGCGCCGATCCTCAGCACGGCGTTCGGCTCGGCGATGCCCTACCTTCCGTGGGGCGTGCCTACGGGGATAGCGGCGGGCACCCTGCTCCTGACGCTGCTGGCGACGGGCCTTCCGGTGCGTGCGGTGATGCGGAGGCGCGCTATATCCGTGATCGGCTCGGCGTAACCGCAGAAGGGCCGACCCCGTTCGGGGCCGCGCCCCGTAAGGGGCGCGGGGACCTGCGCGACCAGCCCCCACCGACCCGCAGCCAAACGAACCGCACCCCCGTCGGAGCGCTAGTGAGGAGCCCCGCGCCACCCCGAAACCGGCAGCGCAAACTTCGCCACAAGCCGGTCCGTGAACGACGCGTGGTGCAACCGCGCAAGCCGCACCGGCACCCCTCCCCTGCGCACCTCGACCCGCGCCCCCGCGGGCAGTTCCACGGTCCGCCGCCCGTCGCACCACAGCACCCCGTGCGGCGTGTGCTGCTGGACCTCGACGGCGAGCACCGAGTCCGGCGAGGTCACCAGCGGCTTGGCGAACAGGGCGTGCGCGCTGATCGGCACCATGAGGAGCGCCTCCACCTCCGGCCACACCACGGGCCCGCCCGCCGAGAACGCGTACGCGGTGGACCCCGTCGGGGTGGCACACACAATGCCGTCGCAGCCGAAGCCGGTGACCGGACGGCCGTCGATCTCGAGCACGACCTCGAGCATCCGCTCGGCCGACATCTTCTGCACGGCGGCCTCGTTGAGCGCCCAGTCGCGGTGCACGACATCGCCGTTGCTGTGCACGACGACGTCGATGGTCATCCGCTCCTCGACCTCGTACGCCTTGGTGACGACCCGGTCGACCACCTTGTCGAGGTCGTCGCGCTCGGCCTCGGCGAGAAAGCCGACCCGGCCCAGGTTCACGCCGAGCATCGGCACCCCGGAGGCGCGCGCGAACTCGGCGCCGCGCAGCAGCGTTCCGTCACCGCCGAGCACGACGATCAGCTCACAGTCGTCGATGCACTCGGCCGTGGCCTCCTTGACCGTCTCGACATCGGGCGGCAGCGGCAGATCGGCCGCCTCCGCCTCAAGGACCCGTACGCCCAGGCCGCTGCGCAGCAGTCCCTGGACGACGAGTTCGGCACTGCGGATGGCCGCGGGCCGCCCGGTGTGCGCGAGCAGGAAAACAGTACGAGCTCGGGTCTGGGTCACTCGGGTCTGAGTCAACGGGGCCCCTCCGCCACGGCACGGTCAACGTCCGCCGGGTCCAGTTCGGGCGCCCCGGCACGCAGCCACAGAAAGTACTCGACATTTCCGGAAGGGCCGGGCAGCGGGCTCGCAGTCACGCCACGTACGCCGAGCCCGAGCCCCCACGCCTGCCGCGCCACCGTCCGCACCGCGTCGGCCCGCAGCTCCGTGCTGCGCACCACACCGCCGCTGCCAAGGCGCTCCTTGCCGACCTCGAACTGCGGCTTGACCATGAGGACCAGGTCGGCGTCGGGGGCGGCGCACCGCACGAGCGCGGGCAGCACGAGCCCGAGCGGGATGAAGGAGAGGTCGCCGACGACCAGGTCGACGGGGACGCCGTCGATGAGGTCCAGCGTCAACTCACGTACGTTCGTACGGTCCTTGACAGTGACCCGGTCGTCGCTCTGCAGCGACCAGGCGAGCTGTCCGTACCCGACGTCCACGGCGACGACACCGGAGGCACCGGCGCGCAGCAGCACATCGGTGAAGCCGCCGGTGGAAGCGCCCGCGTCCAGCGCGCGCCGCCCCTCGACGACAAGCCCCTGCGGCCCGAACGCGGCGAGCGCGCCCGCCAGCTTGTGGCCGCCGCGCGAGACGTAGTCGGGGTCGCTCTCGTCGGCCGCGACCACGATGGCTGCGGCGGTCTCCACCTGCGTCGCGGGCTTCGTCGCGGTGTTCTTGTCGACGGTCACCCGCCCTGCGGCGATCAGCTGGCTTGCGTGCTCGCGCGAGCGCGCCAGCTTGCGACGGACCAGTTCGGCGTCGAGGCGGCGGCGTGCCACTCCTGCCACGTTCTGTTCAGCTCCTGTTGTACGAGGGTGTGTACGGCGGTGTGTGCGGGGACGAAGGCGAGGGCGCCGGCGGCCCGGGGCGTGCGTCGAGCGCGGTCAGCGCGTCACGCAGTCCCCGGTGCACATCCTCGTACACCTCGATGTGGCCGTCCGTGGCGAGGTGGTCGGCATCGCCGAGGCGCTGGAGCAGGGCGTCCACCTCGGCGTCGCCGGTCGGCGCGCGCTCCACGCCGAGCGGCGCGGGGCCCGCGGGGTCGTACGCCTCCTCCGCCTCCACCAGCTGAGGCTCGGCCTCGGGCCCGGGGCCCGGCAACGAGTCGTTCATGCCACGACGCTACCGCGAAGCGCTGGGGTACCGTCGATCACGATGGCGACGATCGAAGAGTGCCGCGCGGCACTGGACAAACTCTCGGACAACCTGGCGGGCGCGGAAGGCGGCGTGCGCAGTGCGGCAGCGCTCAACCGCTCGCTGAGCTGCCGCATCACCGACCTCGACGTCTCGTTCACGGGCCGTCTCGAGAACGGCCGGATCACGGTGCTCGACACCTACCCCGGCGCGCCCAGGGAGAAGGCCGAGATCCGGCTCGCCATGTCCGGCGACGATCTGGTGGCGATGGTGAACGGCGAGCTGAACTTCGCGAAGGCCTGGGCCTCCGGCCGGGTCAAGCTGGAGGCAGGCCTGCGCGATCTGCTCCGCCTCAGGACGTTGCTTTAGCCCCGACCTCAGCCCCGACTTCAGCCCCGACCTCAGCCCCGGCTTCAGCCCCGACGCCCGCCGTCTTCACGGGCTTCTTGCGGCCTCGCCGCGCGGCCGGCACCACCAGCGGCGTCCCCGACTCCGGGTCGTCGATGATCTGGCAGTCCATCCCGAAGGTGTCCCGCACAAGCTCCGCCGTGACGATGTCGGACGGCGCGCCCTCGGCGACGACCTCGCCGTCGCGCAGGGCGATGAGGTGAGTGGCGTACCGGGCCGCGTGGTTGAGGTCGTGCAGGACGGCGACGAGGGTGCGCCCCTGCTCCTCGTGGAGTTCGGCGCACAGGTCGAGTACGTCGATCTGGTGCTGGATGTCGAGGTACGTCGTCGGCTCGTCGAGCAGCAGCAGCGGGGTCTGCTGGGCGAGCGCCATGGCGATCCAGACGCGCTGGCGCTGCCCGCCGGACAGTTCGTCGACATAGCGATCGGCCAGTTCGGCGACGCCGGTCGAGGCCATCGACTCGCCCACGATCCGCTCGTCGTCCGCCGACCACTGCCGAAGCAGGCCCTGGTGCGGATAGCGGCCGCGGGCCACCAGGTCGCCCACCGTGATCCCGTCGGGCGCGATCGACGACTGCGGCAGCAGGCCCAGGGTGCGCGCCACCTTCTTCGCGGGCATCGACTGGATGACGTTCCCGTCGAGCAGGACGCGGCCGGCCGACGGCTTGAGCATCCGCGACAGGGCGCGCAGCAGGGTGGACTTGCCGCAGGCGTTCGGGCCGACGATCACCGTGAAGGAGTTGTCGGGTATCTCGACGGACAACTTCTCGGCGATGACGCGCTGGTCGTAGCCAAGGGTCACGTCGTCCGCGATGAGCCGGTTCACTGCGGCACGCTCCTGCCTGTCGGTGCTTTCAGAGTTGGTGGTCTTCCCGGTGTTCATGCGCGCGCCCCACTGTTGATCTGCGCCCCGCTGTTGATCTGCGCCCCGCTGTTGATCTGCGCCCCGCCGCTCATATCCGCCCCGCCTTGCGCTCGATGACGAGCAGCCAGAGCAGATAGACGCCGCCGAGCACACCGGTGACCACACCCACGGGCAGCTGATCGGCGCCGAACGCCCGCTGCGAGGCCCAGTCCGCGACGATCAGCAGGGTCGCGCCCATGCACAGGGACGGGATGAGGTTCGGTCCCGGCGAGCGGGTGAGCCGCCTGGCCAGCTGCGGCGCGGTGAGCGCCACAAAGCTGACGGGTCCCGCGGCGGCGGTCGCCGCCGCGGTGAGCAGCACGGCCGAGCCCATCAGCACGAGGCGGGTGCGCTCGACGGGCACGCCGAGCGCGTATCCGACGTCGTCGCCCATCTCCAGCATCCGCAGCGGTCGCGCGTACGTCATGACGAGCGGCACCAGGATCGCGCACAGCACGAGCAGCGGCCAGACCTGCTCCCAGTCCCGGCCGTTGAGGGAGCCGGTCATCCAGACGACGGCGCGCGCGGCGTCGACGATGTCGGCCTTGGTGAGCAGATAGCCGTTGACGGCGGTGACGAAGGCGGAGACGCCGATGCCGACCAGGACGAACCGGAAGCCGTGCACGCCCCGCTTCCAGGCAAGGAGGTAGATCGCCGTGCCCGTCACCAGACCGCCGACGAGCGCACCGCCCGCGACCTGCACCGCGCTGCCCTGGAAGAGGACGATCATGATGAGCGCCCCGGCGGTGGACCCCTGCCCGAGGCCGAGGATGTCCGGACTGCCCAGCGGATTGCGCGAGATGGACTGGAAGATGGCGCCGCCGAGTCCGAGCGCGGCCCCCACGAGGAGTCCGACCAGGACGCGGGGCAGCCGCAGGTCGTTGATGATGAACTCCTGCCCGGCGTCGCCGTTGCCGAGCAGGGTGCGGATGACGTCGGCGGTGGGGATGTCGAAGTCGCCGGTGCCGATCAGGACGACGCTCGCGGCGAGCGCGGCCACGATGAGCAGGGCGACGACCACGGCCGTGCGGACGTCGAGACGGAAGCTGAGCCCGCCCCGGGTGCGTATCGCCTTCACAGCTGAGCCAGCCTCCGCCGTCGTACGAGAATGATGAAGACCGGGGCGCCGATCAACGCGGTGATGATGCCGACCTGCAGCTCGGCGGGGCGCGCGACGATGCGTCCGACGACGTCGGCGCCGAGCAGCAGGACCGGGGAGAGGACCGCCGCGTACGGCAGGATCCAGCGCATGTCGGGCCCGGTGAAGGAGCGCACGACGTGCGGCACCATCAGGCCGACGAACATGATGGGCCCGACTGCCGCGGTCGCCGCCCCGCACAGCAGGGTCGCGGCGGCCATGGACAGGGCGCGGGTGCGGTTGAGATGGGCGCCGAGCGCGCGGGCGGTGTCGTCGCCCATGGCCATGGCGTTCAGCGGCCGGGCGAGGCCGAGCGCGAGCACGCTGCCGATCACGAAGAAGGCGAGGACCTGCAGGATGGTCTCGTTCTTGGCCGACGCCAGGGAGCCGACCGTCCAGAAGCGCATCTTGTTGAGCGCCGCGTTGTCCATGATCATCACGGCCTGCAGATAGCCGTAGAGGGCGGCGCTGAGCGCGGTTCCGGCGAGCGCGAGGCGCACCGGCGTCGCGTTGCGGGTGCCGCCGAGCGCGTAGACGAGGGCGCCGACCGCGGCCGCGCCGAAGAACGCGAACCACACATAGCCGCTCAGCGATGTGACGCCGAAGAAGCTGATGGCGGTGACGACGGCGGCCGATGCGCCGAGGTTGATGCCGAGCAGTCCGGGATCGGCCAGCGGATTGCGGGTGAGCGCCTGCAGGACGGCGCCGGAGAGGCCGAGGGCCACACCGACGAGCAGTCCGAGCAGCGTGCGCGACAGCCGCTCCGCGACGACGACATCGTCGTACGTCCCGGTGTCCTGGAAGAGACCGTGCCAGACATGGTCCAGGGGCATCGACTTGGCACCGACCGCGATGCTCGCCACGGCGACGAGCGCGAGCACACCGACCGAGACGAGGAGCCCGGCGCTGCGTATCGCGCGGCGGTTGGGTGGCGCGGGAGCGGTCTCCGCGCCGGCTTCGGGGGGACTGTCGACCAACACCAGGTTAGGTTAGCCTACCCTCGCACTCGACTTCGACGGGAGAAGCGTCAGCCATGCATGCCCGCCGCCCGATACCTCCCGCTCCGACCCGCCGTGGTGTGCTCGGCGGGGTCGGAGCCCTAGGCCTCGGCGGACTTCTTTCGGCATGCGGCGGCGGCTCGGACGATGGCGCGAAAGCATCGGGCGACGGCTGGAGCTTCAAGGACGACCGCGGCACGACCGCGAAGGCCGGCAAGACCCCGCGCCGCATCGTCGCCTACATCGGCGCGGCCGCCGCGCTGCGCGACTTCGGCATCGAGTGCACCGGCGTCTTCGGTCCGACGAAGCTGAGGAACGGCGAACCCGATGTGCAGGCCGCCGACATCGATGTCGACAAGGTGACGATCCTCGGCAACGCCTGGGGCGAGTTCAGCATCGAGAAGTACGCCAAGCTCCGGCCGGAGCTGCTCGTGAGCACCATGAACGTGACGCCGACTCTCTGGTACGTCCCCGAGGAATCCGCCAAGAAGATCACCTCGCTCGCCCCGACCGTCGGCATCCTCACCGGCAAGACCTCGCTGACGAAGGCGATCGGCCGCTTCGCCGCACTCGCCGAATCACTGGGCGCCGACCTCGAGGCGGAGAAGGTCACCGCCGCCAAGAAGCGTTTCGAGGCGGCGTCGGAGACCCTGCGCAAGTCCGCGAAGGCGGCGAAGGCGCGCGGCGGCATCAAGGTCTTGGCGATCTCGGCGCAGCCCGACCTGCTCTACGTGGGCAACCCCGCCGACTTCACCGATCTGCGCCACTACGCCGACCTGGGCATCGAGTTCGTCACCCCGGACAAGACGGCCAAGGGCGGCTTCTTCCAGGAGCTTGCCTGGGAGAACGCCGACACGTACAAAGCCGATCTGATCCTCGTCGACAAGCGGACGGGCAACCTCAAGCCCGCCGAGCTCAAGAAGTCCAAACCGACCTGGGCCAAACTCCCCGCCGTCAAGGCGGACCAGGTCATCACGTGGTCCAACGAGGCCCAGTTCAGTCACGCCGGCTACGCACCGCTCATCGAGCAGCTCGCGGCAGCCGTCGACAAGTCGAAGAAGGCCGTCTGATGAACACCCACCGCACCCTCTCTCGCCGCGGCCTGCTCACCGCCGGCGGCGCCATCGGCGTCAGCGCCCTGCTCACGGCCTGCGGGAGCGAGAAGAAGCCCGAGAAAGACTCCGGCTCCAAGGCCTGGAGCTTCAAGGACGACCGCGGCAGAACCGCCAAGGTGAACCACACCCCGAAGAACATCGTCGCCTACGTCAGCACGGCCGCCGCGCTGTACGACTACGGCGTCGAGTGCACCGGCATCTTCGGCCCGTCCAAGCCGGTGGACGGCAAGCCCAACCCCCAGGCGGGCGATCTCGATGTCGACAAACTGACGAGCCTCGGCGAGTCCTTCAACCAGTTCAACATCGAGAAGTACGCGGGCCTCAAGCCCGACGTCCTGATCAGCAACATGTTCCCGCCGCCCGCGCTCTGGTTCGTGCCCGCGGACAGCACCAAGAAGATCGAGGCGCTCGCGCCCACCGTCGGCATCAAGGGCGCCCGCACCTCCCTGCTCGAACCTCTGAAGCGCTACACCGAGCTCGCCGAGTCGCTCGGCGCCGACCTCCAGACGGAGAAGGTACGGGCCGCCAAGGCCCGCTTCGACAAGGCCGAAAGCCGACTGCGCAAGGCGGCGAAGGCCAAGCCCGGCCTGAAGGTCCTCGCGATGACCGGCGACGCCGACCAGTTCTACGTCGCCGTGCCCGACTCCTACTGCGACCTCAACTACTTCAAGGACCTCGACGTCGAGTTCGTCGAGGGCAAGAAGAGCGATGAATGGGGCTTCTGGGAGTTCCTCAGCTGGGAGAACGCCGACAAGTACCACGCCGATCTCATCATGATGGACAACCGCTCGAGCGCCCTGCCGCCCAAGGAGCTCGCGAAGAAGCCCACCTGGGAGCTGCTCCCCGCCGTCAAGGCCGGCCAGACCACGCCCTGGTCGATGGAGGAGCGCTACAGCTACGCGGGCTTCGCCCCCGTGCTCGAACGACTCGCCGCCGCCATCGAGAAGTCGAAGAGGCTCACCTGATGACCGACTCCCCGTACCACTTCTTCGACATGCACGTGCTGCGGACCGAGTACGTCACGCCCGCCATGATCCGCGTGGCACTCGGCGGCGACGGCCTGGCACGGATGGCCTCGGCCGGCCGCGACCAGCGCATCAAGGTGTTCCTGCCGCATCCGGGGCAGGACGCCCCGGTCATGCCGGACACGACCGAGGGCGACGCGGCCAACTGGTACGCCGACTGGCTCGCCCTCGACCCCGACGTACGCGGCATCATGCGCACGTACACCACGCGTGAACTGCGCCGCGACCCCGATGAGCTGATCGTCGACTTCGCGGTGCACGGCCCGGCTCCCTCGCCTTCGGACGGACCGGCCACCAGCTGGGCACGGAAGGCGGTCCCCGGCTCCCGGATCGGCGTACTCGCCCCGATCGAGGAGGAGAACGGCGCCTACGACTTCAGGCTGCCGCAGGACACCGACTGGGTCCTGCTGACCGCCGACGAGTCGGCGCTCCCGGCGGTGGCGAGCATCCTCGAAACACTCCCGCCCGGCACTCCGACGCGCGTCTGGATCGAGGTCCACGACCCGGCGGACCGGCAGGACCTGTCCACCAAGGCCGACGCGGAAATCACCTGGCTCACGGAGACCGGCGCCACACCGTCGGCGATCCGCACCGCGGAGCTCCCATCGGGCACCCCGTACGCCTGGATCACGGGCGAGTCCGCAACGGTCAAGGCCACCCGCCGCCACCTGGTCACCGACCGCGGCTTCGACCGCAAGCGCGTGTCGTTCTCGGGCTACTGGCGCAGAGGCACGACCACCGACGAACTCATAGACCGCAACGAGACGGCCTGACCCTCATCGTCCGCCGAGGGCCCTGCACCTGCCTCTGCCCTTGCCGGCAGAGGCAGGGCCTTCGGTCCATTGCGTGCGGGGGCGGGGGCGGGGGGGCCTTCGGTCCACGGGGAACCGAGCACCGGCGCCCGCATCCACCCGGGCAGAGAGCACGGTCCTTCGACCCACCGGGCCAGCCAAACGCCAGGTCCCGCCTCCGCCCGGGCAGAGGCACGGCCCCCTCAGCCCACCAGCCCAGCCAAACGCCAGGCTCCACATCCACCCCGCCCCCGGCCTCCAACTAACTCCAGACCCGCTACACCCCCAACCGCGACAACGCCTTCCCGCCGTCCAGCGCGCACACCCCATCCCCCGCATCCGTCCACGCCGCGCCACACAGCGCCCGCAGCCCATCAAGCACGTCACCCTCGCCGTCAAGCACCAGCTCGGACCCCCGCGCCGAAGCGGTCCACCCGCCGCAGCCGAACGCGCCCTCCGCCGAGGTCACTTCGGGCTGCCCGGTCAGGATGCCGCGCAGATCCGCGTCCACATACGTCGGCCGGTGCTCGGGCGGGGCCGCGAGCAACCGGGCGCCGTCCGTCACTCCGGTCAGGACCAGCAGCGAGTCCACCCCGCCGTTGAACGCTCCTTCGATGTCCGTGTCGAGCCGGTCCCCCACGACCAACGGCCGCTCGGCCCCGGTCCGCAGAATCGTCTCGCGATGCATCGGAGGCAGCGGCTTGCCCGCCACCTGCGGCTCGGCGCCCGTCGCGATGCGGACCACCTCGACCGCCGCTCCATTGCCGGGCGCGATGCCCCGCGCACTCGGAATCGTCAGGTCCGTATTGGACGCGAACCACGGCACCCCGCGCGCGATCGCGTAACAGGCCTCGGCGAACCGCCCCCACGCCAGGTCCGGCCCCCCGTACCCTTGCACGACCGCCACCGGCTCATCGTCGGCCGACTCCACCGGCTCGAGCCCCCGCTCCCGCAGCGCGACCCGCAGCCCTTCCCCGCCGATCACCAACACCCGCGCCCCCGCCGGGACCTGCTCGCTCACGAGCCGCGCGGCCGCCTGCGCCGACGTGATCACATCCGACGCCCCGGTCGGAATGCCCAGCTCCGTCAGATGCCCGGCAACCGCGTCCGGCGTGCGCAGCGCGTTGTTCGTCACGTACGCGAGATGCATCCCGCCCGCCCGCGCCGCAGCCAGCGACTCGACGGCGTGCACGATCGCCTGCCCTCCCGCGTACACCACCCCGTCCAGGTCGAGCAGCGCCGTGTCATACGCCTCGCTCAGCACATTCCGGCTGCCGTCGGGCCGCGTCCTGACGGTCTGGCTCATTACACATCGCTCCTCGGTCGATCCCACTCCCCCGATCATCGCTTATGCCACTGACACACATACGATGCTGCAATGAACACAGCGGGTGACACGGACGACCACGGCCTCGACCTGATCCCGTTCCGAGGCGTGCGGTACGTCCCTGAACGGGTCGGCAGCCTGGCCGCCGTGACGTCTCCTCCGTACGACGTGGTCGTACGGCCCGACGGCCTGCTCCACCTGGAGTCCGCCGACCCGCACAACATCGTCCGGCTGATCCTCCCGCAGGCCACCACGCCCGCCGCCCGCAACGACCAGGCCGCGGACACCCTGCGGTCCTGGCTCGCCGAGGGCATCCTCGCGCCCGACCCGGTGCCCAGCCTCTACGTCTACGAGCAGCGCGACGGCGACATCCTGCAGCGCGGCGTCATCGGCGCCCTGCGCCTCTCGGAGGCGGCGGACGGCATCGTCCTGCCCCACGAGGGCGTCATGTCCCATGTCGTCGAGGACCGCGCGGCCCTGATGCGCGCGACGAGCGCCAACCTCGAACCGCTGCTGCTGACCTACCGCTCCGACGGCAACGCCACGGGCGCGCCGGCGCTCATCGAGCGCACCGTACTGAACAAGCCTCTCTTGTCGACGACCACGGAGGACGGCTTCAGCCATCGCCTGTGGGCGGTCACGGACCCCGCCGAGCTCGCCGAGATCCAGACAGATCTCGCCCGCCACCAGGCCCTGATCGCGGACGGACACCACCGCTGGGCGACCAACCTGCGACTGCGCTCAGAGCACCCGTCCCCCAGCCCGTGGGACTACGGCCTTGTCCTCCTGGTGGACACCGCGCGCTACCCCCTGCGGGTCCGCGCCATCCACCGCTACCTGCACCAACTCCCGGTCCCGGACGCCCTGGCGGCCCTCACGGACACCTTCCGCGTCCGCACCGTCGAGGGTGCCCTGCCCCGCGCGCTCGACGCCTTGGCCGATGCCGCCACCGAAGGCAACGCCTTCCTCCTCGCTGGCGACGGCCGCTACCACCTCGTCGACCGCCCCTCCCCCGACCTCCTCGCGCGTACGATCCGCGCCGACCGCCCCGAGGCCTGGCGCACCCTCGACGCGACGGTCCTGCACTCCACGCTCCTCGACCACATCTGGCAGATCCCCGACGCCCCTGAGTACATCGCCTACATCCACGACACCGAAGCGACCGTGGAGAAGGCGGAGCGCGACGGCGGCACGGCGATCCTGATGCACCCGGTCCGCGAAGATGTCGTCCGCGACCTGGCCCGCCAAGGGGTCACGATGCCCCGCAAGTCGACATCCTTCGGCCCCAAGCCCGCATCGGGCCTGGTCCTCCGCAGCCTCGACGTCTGAACCTCCCCCAGCACGCGGATACGACGACGGGCGGGACCCCTGCTGGGGGTCGCCGCCCGCCCGGGGCAGGTGGAGAGGCGTCCGCCAGTGGGGGCCCCCGCCCACAGCCACAGGCCCCAC
>NZ_JBHYIG010000036.1:32763-43665 GCF_042740015.1 Streptomyces sp. NPDC059037 | reverse complement strand
TTGTTTGTCCCCCCCCGCGTGGGGCGCTCGGGGGGGGGGGGCGCCTGTGCGGGCGGCGCTGTCCCCCCCCCGGCGGGCGAGCTCTCCCCCCGGGGGCGGGGGGGCCCCTTCTCAAACCCCCCGGGCCCCCCCCCGGGGCCGGTGTTGATCCGTCTGTACGGACTACAGCTTCGTCCAGGCCTCCGTGAGGACCTGCCGCAGGATGCCCTCGATCTCGTCGAAGGTGTCCTGGTTGGAGATCAGCGGCGGGGCCAGCTGGACGACCGGGTCGCCACGGTCGTCGGCGCGGCAGTACAGGCCGTTGTCGTAGAGCGCCTTGGAGAGGAAGCCGTAGAGCACGCGCTCCGTCTCCTCGTCGTTGAACGTCTCCTTGGTGGCCTTGTCCTTCACCAGCTCGATGCCGTAGAAGAAGCCGTTGCCGCGGACGTCGCCGACGATCGGCAGGTCGTGCAGCTTCTGCAGGGTCTGGTGGAACGCGCCCTCGTTGTCGAGCACGTGCTGGTTCAGGCCCTCCTTCTCGAAGATGTCGAGGTTGGCGAGGCCGACCGCGGCCGAGACCGGGTGGCCGCCGAAGGTGTAGCCGTGCAGGAAGGTGTTGTCACCCTTGTAGAACGGCTCGGCGATCTTGTCCGAGATGATGCAGGCGCCGATCGGGGAGTAGCCCGAGGTCATGCCCTTGGCGCAGGTGATCATGTCCGGGACGTAGCCGAACTTGTCACAGGCGAACATCGTGCCGAGACGGCCGAAGGCGCAGATGACCTCGTCGGAGACGAGCAGCACGTCGTACTTGTCGCAGATCTCGCGCACGCGCTGGAAGTAGCCGGGCGGCGGCGGGAAGCAGCCACCGGCGTTCTGCACGGGCTCGAGGAACACGGCCGCGACGGTCTCGGGGCCCTCGAAGAGGATCTCCTGCTCGATCTGGTCGGCGGCCCAGCGGCCGAAGGCCTCCGGGTCGTCGCCGTGGATCGGGGCGCGATAGATGTTCGTGTTCGGCACCTTGTGCGCGCCCGGGACGAGCGGCTCGAAGGGGGCCTTGAGCGCGGGCAGACCGGTGATGGACAGGGCGCCCTGCGGGGTGCCGTGGTAGGCGACCGCGCGGGAGATGACCTTGTACTTCGTGTGGTTGCCGGTGAGCTTGTGGTACTGCTTCGCGAGCTTCCACGCGGTCTCGACGGCTTCGCCGCCACCGGTGGTGAAGAAGACCTTGTTCAGGTCGCCCGGAGCGTAGTCCGCGAGGCGCTCGGCGAGCTCGACGGCCTTCGGGTGGGCGTAGCTCCACACCGGGAAGAAGGCCAGCTCCTGAGCCTGCTTGTACGCGGTCTCGGCGAGCTCGTGACGACCGTGTCCCGCGTTGACGACGAACAGGCCGGAGAGACCGTCGAGGTACTTCTTGCCCTTGTCGTCGAAGATGTAGGTGCCCTCGCCACGCACGATGGTGGGAACGGGCGCGTTCTCGTACGACGACATGCGGGTGAAGTGCATCCACAGGTGGTCGTACGCGGTCTGGCTGAGGTCCTTGCTCACGGCTATCGGGTTCCCCACATATAGGTCTGCTTCTTGAGCTTCAGGTAGACGAAGCTCTCGGTGGAGCGCACGCCGGGGAGGGCGCGGATGCGCTTGTTGATCACTTCGAGAAGGTGGTCGTCGTCCTCGCAGACGACCTCCACCATCAGGTCGAAGGAGCCCGCGGTCATCACCACGTACTCACACTCGGCCATGGCCGTAAGGGCCTCAGCGACGGAATCCAGATCGCCCTCGACATTGATGCCGACCATCGCCTGCCGTCGGAACCCCACGGTGAGCGGGTCCGTGACGGCGACGATCTGCATCACGCCCTGGTCGAGCAGCTTCTGGACGCGCTGCCGTACGGCTGCCTCGGACAGGCCCACGGCCTTGCCGATGGCGGCGTACGGACGGCGTCCGTCCTCCTGAAGCTGTTCGATGATCGCCAGGGAGACGGCGTCGATGGACGAAGAACCGTTCCCGTGTCGGGAACTGCTGGAATCTGCGCTGCGACTGGCCACGACCCCATGGTGCACGGGACTCGACAGTTCCGCAAGGCCAGATCGATGAAATTCGTTGTTTGGAGCTTCGAACGTCACGGATTTCGCAGTTCTGGGCCTGCAGGTATGTTGAAAGCGTCTGTAGAACGACTAGGGTGGGTGTCTCATCCACTGGACATCAGGAGGGCAGGACGTGACCACCGAGCTGCGCCGTCTGCGTAACTACATCAACGGCGAATTCCGGGACGCCGCCGACGGCCGGACCACCGAGGTGGTCAACCCCGCCACCGGCGAGTCCTACGCCACCGCGCCGCTGTCGGGACAGAGCGACGTCGACGCCGCCATGGAGGCGGCCGCGGCCGCGTTCCCCGCCTGGCGTGACCTGACGCCCGCCGAGCGCCAGAAGGCCCTGCTGAAGATCGCCGACGCGTTCGAGGAGCGCGCCGAGGAGCTCATCGCGGCCGAGGTCGAGAACACGGGCAAGCCGATCGGACTCACGCGGTCCGAGGAGATCCCGCCCATGGTCGACCAGATCCGCTTCTTCGCGGGTGCGGCCCGGATGCTCGAAGGCCGCGCGGCCGGCGAGTACATGGAGGGTCTGACCTCCATCATCCGCCGCGAGCCGATCGGCGTCTGCGCGCAGGTCGCGCCGTGGAACTACCCGATGATGATGGGTGTCTGGAAGTTCGCCCCGGCGCTCGCCGCGGGCAACACCGTCGTCCTCAAGCCCTCCGACACGACCCCCGCGTCGACCGTCCTGATGGCCGAGATCATCGGCTCGATCGTCCCCAAGGGCGTCTTCAACGTCGTCTGCGGCGACCGTGACACGGGCCGCGCGATGGTCGAGCACCACACCCCGGCCATGGCCTCCATCACCGGCTCCGTGCGCGCCGGCATGCAGGTCGCCGAGTCCGCCTCCAAGGACCTCAAGCGGGTCCACCTGGAGCTGGGCGGCAAGGCGCCGGTGGTCGTCTTCGAGGACGCCGACATCGCCAAGGCCGTCGAGGACATCTCGGTGGCGGGCTTCTTCAACGCCGGCCAGGACTGTACGGCCGCCACACGCGTGCTCGTCCACGAGTCCATCCACGACGAGTTCGTGACGGCGCTCGCCAAGGCCGCCGCCGACACGAAGACCGGCCAGCCGGACGACGAGGACGTGCTCTTCGGCCCGCTCAACAACGCCAACCAGCTGAAGCAGGTCTCCGGCTTCATCGACCGCCTCCCGGCGCACGCCAAGGTCGAGGCGGGCGGCCAGCGGGTCGGCGAGAAGGGCTACTTCTACGCCCCGACCGTCGTCTCGGGCCTCAAGCAGGACGACGAGATCATCCAGAACGAGGTCTTCGGCCCGGTCATCACCGTCCAGTCCTTCACGGACGAGGCGCAGGCCGTGTCGTACGCGAACGGCGTGGACTACGCCCTGGCCTCCTCGGTCTGGACGCAGAACCACGCGCGCGCCATGCGCATGTCCAAGGTCCTCGACTTCGGCTGCGTCTGGATCAACACGCACATCCCGCTGGTCGCGGAGATGCCGCACGGCGGCTTCAAGAAGTCCGGCTACGGCAAGGACCTTTCGGCGTACGGCTTCGACGACTACACGCGCATCAAGCACGTGATGACGTCGATCGAGGGCTAGTCGCGTCTGCCGGGTTGCTCGTCGCCCTAATTGAGATGCCCGGCCCCGCCGCCCCCGCGTACCGTCACGTACGCGGGGGCGGCTCCGTTGTGTGCTTCCTTCTTTTCCTCTTCTGCAAAAAGATCCGTAGCGCACGCACTCCCCGCCCCCGCGTTTCTGTACTACGGGGGTGTGACCTGATGACGGCGACAACGACCGACGATCTCGCGGGGCTTCTGCTGCGTCGTCGGCAGAGTGTGTACGTTCCCGAAGGCGTCGGGCGGACCGCCGTGACCGACACCGCCGTGGTCGTCCTCGAAGCCGAACTCGCCGACCGCGGGCACCTGTTGACCGCCCCGCTGCGCCGAGCGCTGACCGCGCTGTCCGCCGGGGACCTCGCGGCGACCGGGCGGGGGCTGCTCGCCGACGTCGACGCGCTGATGGGCTCCGACCGTCACCACGCCCCGCTGTTCCGGCGGTTTCCCGACGAGATCCCGTACCAGCACGCGTACGACCGCTTCACCGCGACCGTCCTCGCGCATCTCGCCGCCCAGCCGCACCAGCCCTGCATGAACTGCGCGGGCACCAAGGCCCGGGTGCGTGCACTCGCGCCCTGCGCGCATCTGCTGTGCGACGACTGCCACCCGAAGATGGTGGACTGGGGCTGCTGCGAGGAGTGCTGCGTCTGGTACGGCTGCCCGATCTGCGAGCAGCGCTACGAGACGGACGGGCCCACCGATCCCTGGATCGACACAGGGGCGGGCCTTGGCGGTGACGGCGGCGAGATCCTGCGCGCGCTGCGCCTCGCCGCGCCGAGCGACGCAGCCGCTGAACTCGCCGCGCTGCTCGCCCGCCGTACGCCCCTCGACCCCCAGGACCACGACGACCTGGTCCTGCTCCTCGGGCACCTGGATCCGGCCGACGCCGCCGACTGGCTCCCGGCCGCCATTCCGCTGCGCGAGAGCAAGGCGCTCGCCCTCGCGCCGCTGCTCGATGTGACCGACGTGCGTGCGCTCGTCGGGCGGTACGCCGACACCGCCACCGATGTGCTGCGCGTACTCGTCGTACGTTCCGGGGGCGACCCCGATCTGCTCGAACTGCCGTGCCTGCGTGGTCTTTCGCGGCCCGTGCGCCGCGAACTCCTCGCCCTGCTCGACACGTTCGACTTCCGGCGCCTCGCCGAGGACATGGCCCGCCACCCGCGCGCGTGGAAGCGGGCCGGTGAAATCCTGCACCCCTTCGAGCACGCCCACCGGCACGCGCGCGTGGCGCTCGCCTTCGCGGTCCTGCGCGGGACCCGCATCGGCGACGGCGCGCTCGGCGAGACGCTGCTCGCCGAGGCCGCCCGGCACGAGGACGTCCGCCTCGAAGGCGACCGGCTGCGCGTCGTCACCTGGCAGGGGCGCGTCGAGGAGGCCATCGGCCGCTGGGACACCGTGGCCGCCGCCGGACTCCTTCGTGAGCGCCCGGGTGAACTCCTGCGCCGCCTCGACCTGTTGCTTGCCCGGTCGGGCTCGGCGACGCTCCCGGACGCGGTGGGCGAGGCGCTCGCCGACGCCCTGCCGCGCACGGCTCCCGGGCCGCTGCTCGGCGCGTACGGGCGGATGAAGGTCCGTTCCGTGCCGGGGCACCGCCGCGTCTTCTTCCCGCGCGGGCGGGTCACCAAGGCGTACGCGGTCGAGGACCACCGGCCGCCGCTGCCTGCCCGGGTGGCGGGCCGGGCCGGTGAGCTGATCGAGGCGGAGGCCGTGCGGCGGCTGGCGGCGCGCGAGGGGGAGCGGTACGACGTGGCCGTCCTGGACGCCTCGCTCACCGACCTGCCGGTGCCGTTCGCCGAGCGGGCATCGGCGGCCTCGCTGGTCGCGGTGCCGCGCGGCAGCTCGCTGCCCATGCCGAAGGACAGCGAGACCGTGCGGCTCTTCCTGCACTGGCTGCAGCCCAAGGGGCTGCGCGTCGACCTCGACCTGTCCGTCGCGCTCTACGACGACCTGTGGCGCTTCGTCGGTCTCTGTGACTACACGCAGCTGGAGTACGCGGGCGGCGCCGCCCGGCACTCCGGGGACCTGACCTCGGCGCCGGCCCCGCACGGCGCCACCGAGTACCTGGACCTGGACCTGCCGCGGTTGGCGGGCACGGGGGTGCGGTTCGTGGTGCCCGCGGTCCTCTCGTACAACGACGTGCCCTTCGACGAACTCCCGGACGCCTTCGCGGGGTTCATGGCGGTGGAGGGCGCCGGGGGTGTCGGGGCCAAGGGACGGGCCGTCTACGACCCGCGCACCGTCCGCCAGCGCTTCGACCTCGCGGGCGACGCGACGCTGCGGGTGCCGATGATCGTCGACCTGCGGACGCGGCACGCGTGGTGGGCCGACGTCACCCTCGCCACCACCGGCGGCAACCACGACGTGTGGCGGTACAAGCGGCAGCTCGCGCACATCGGCAACGACCTGCTCGATACGTTCCAGCCGCGGGGCCGGGCCACCCTGTGGGACCTGGCCTGCTGGACGGCGGCGGCGCGCACCGAAGGCGACGTGTACGTTCGCGGCCGCGGTCACGTCCTGTGGGGCTACCGCCGTGCCGAGGACGAGCCGCGCGCCGACTTCGCGCTGCGCATCCGCGACGGCTGGGAGCCGGACGCGCTGTGTGCCGAGCCGGAGCTGACCGGCCGCCGTGCCCTTCTCGCGCTTCTGCACGGCGAGTTGGCGGGCGCGGAGGACGCCGCGTCCGGCACGGCGTATCGCCTCTACCCGGGGCCGGTCGACGCCGCGCCGCTGGAGCGGATCACGGCGGGGGACCTGGCCGGGTGGCTGGAGCCCGCCTGATCGGTGGCTGGAGCACGCCCGGTGATCGACAGGGTGTCGCTTCCCGACCGCTCGGGTCGACGCAGCGTCCATTGCTTGGACGAGGCACGCAGGCGCATGCTGCCGAGGTGCGAGCGAACCCGATACCCTCCGTGTCCCGCCGGTCCCTGCTGCGCGCCCTTGGCGGTGGTGCCGCGATCGGTGCGCTCGCGGGGTGCGGTGTGCCGGCCGCGTACATCGGCCCCGGTGAGCGCGGAGCGCCCGACCGGTCGCGGCAGGACATGAAGCTCACCTTCGCCAACTGGCCGCTCTACATCGACACCGACGACGATGACGCGGCGAAGCGGCCCACGCTCGACGCCTTCGAGAAGCGGACCGGCATCGACGTCCGCTACACGGAAGAGATCAACGACAACGACGAGTTCTTCGGCAAGATCAGCCCGTCCCTGATGAACCACCAGGAGACGGGCCGCGATCTCATCGTCATCAGCGACTGGATGTGCGCCCGTTTCGTGCGCCTGGGATGGGTCCAGGCGATGGACCGGAGCAGGCAGCCGAACGTCACCAAGTACCTTGACCCGCTGCTGCGTTCACCCGGCTTCGACCCGGGACGCAAGCACACGGTGCCCTGGCAGTCCGGCATCACCGGCATCGCGTACAACAAGCGCAAGGTCGGCCGTGAGATCAAGCATGTCTCCGACCTGTGGGCCGACGACCTCAAGGGCAAGGTCACGCTGCTCTCCGGGCTCGACGAGTCGTTCGCGCTCCTGATGCAGGGCGACGGCGTCGACATCACGAAGTGGAAGGCCGACGACTTCCACCGCGTGTGCGACAGGGTGGAGAAGCTGGTGGCGGCGAAGCACATCCGCCGGTTCACCGGCAACGACTACATCAAGGACCTCTCCAGCGGCGACGTCCTGGCCTGCCAGGCCTACAGCGGCGACGTGATCCAGCTCCAGGCGGACGACCCGGACATCGAGTTCGTCGTCCCCGAGGAGGGCGCCGAGCTGTGGGCGGAGTCCCTGATGATCCCCAACCTGGCGAGCCACAAGCGGAACGCGGAGCGGCTCGTCGACTACTACTACGAGCCTGAAGTCGCCGCCGAGCTGGCTGCCTGGGTCAACTACGTCTGCCCGGTCCCCGCCGCGCGTGACGTCCTCGCCTCGTCCAAGGACAAGGAAGTCGCCGCCCTCGCCGAGGACCCGCTGATCTTCCCGGACGACGCGATGCGGGGGCGGCTCGCGATCGCGCGGGACATCACGTCGCAGGAGCGGACGGAGTTCGCGAAGCGGTGGAACGCCATCGCCGGTCTTTAGCTCCCATTGAACACCCGAGCGCCTCGTTCCGTTTCATGGGTAACTGCCTCGCAGTCAAGGGGGAGTTGATGCCCACGTGGCGTTCGGTGGCTCGCTCGGGCATCGCCAGGAATTCCGTACGACATGCGGCCTTCCCTTCCTTTCGGGGGCCGCGGAAATGGAACGAACGTGATGCCCAAGCGGACCGGTCTTCTCGCGGCGCTCGCCGCTCTGCCCGTCGCCCTCCTCACCGTGGCCGTCTCGTCCCCGGTGTTCGCGGCGGACACCCCGGCCTACCAGCTCGACCTGGAGCAGCTGAACGGCTCCGGCTCCAAGGGAACGGCCCTCCTGAGCCTGCGCGGCAATGAGCTGACCGTGTGGATCAAGTCCGAGGGCATGGTGCCCGGCCAGCCCTCGGCACAGCACCTGCACGGATCCACCGACGGGCACGACTTCCAGTGCCCGGACGACGGCGACGACACCAACGGCGACGGCATCCTCGACAACACGGAGGCCACCGTCCACTACGGCGACATCAACATCTCGCTGACCCTCTCCGGGGGCACCGACGCCGGCAGCGGCCTCGCCGTGGACCGGATGCCGGTGGCCGACGCGCAGGGCAAGGTCCGCTACAAGCGGACCATCACCGTCGGGCAGGACGTGGTGGACCACATCAAGGACCTGCACATCGTGCAGCACGGCGTCGACCGCAACGACAACGGCAAGTACGACTTCGAGGGCGCGGGCAAGAGCGAACTGGACCCGAAGCTTCCGCAGGAGGCCACCGCTCCGACCAACTGCGGTGTGGTCGAGGGCGCGGCCGTCGGATCCGTACCCGTCGGCGGGGTCGAGACCGGGGGCGGCGCGGAGGGAGGCGTGTCCCAGGGTGCCGTGATCGGCACTGCGGGCGCGGCGGCGGTGACGGCCGCAGGGGTGCTCGTTCTCGCGTGGCGGCGGATGACGGCCGTTGCCCCGGCGGTCGTGAAGACCGGGGATGCCGCGTGAGGCGCCCGGTCCGCAGGGCGTGGGCCAGTGTCCGGCATGCCTCCGCCGCCGCGGTCGCTGCCGTCGCGGCGGCCCTGCTGCTCACCGCATGCGCGGGCCAGGACACGGCTGCCTCGCAGGCGCCGCCGCCGGCCCGGAACGCGGAGCGGGGCGGCACGGCGGACAGCCGGACACCGGCGACGGGGTCGGGCTCGGAGTCGGGCGGCCGGGCGGCCGCGGCCCTGGACCGGTCGGTGCCACAGAGGGTCGCCATCCCCTCCCTGGGCGTGTCCAGCGAGCTGGAGACGCTGGGGCAGAACGGGAAAGGGGCGATGACGACGCCGAAGAACCCCGACCTGGCGGGCTGGTACGAACCGGGCCCCACCCCCGGCTCCCGGGGCCCGGCGGTGATCGCCGGACACGTGACGTGGAACGGTGCGGACGCGGTCTTCAAGAAGCTGAAGACGATGAGAGCCGGAGACACCGTCGAGGTGACACGCCAGGACGGGAAGACGGCCACCTTCACGGTGGACCGTGTCGAGGAGTACCCGAAGAAGGAATTCCCCACCCTGGACGTGTACAAGAACATCGACCACGCGGGGCTCCGCCTGATCACCTGCGGCGGTGAATTCGACGCGGACCGGAACTACTACCCGAACAATGTCACGGTGTTCGCGAGCATGACGGATGTCGCCTAGGGCCTGGGAAGGTGTTCTCGCGGTGCGGTCCTCCTTGCCTCAGCGGCGTCGGCGCAGGGCCTTGCGGGCGTCCTCGGCCGCGTACGTGATGTTCAGCCGCCAGGTCACCGCCTTGTCCTTCACTCTTGACGCGAACGTGCGCCACTTGAACCACAGCGGCAGCTTCCGGAACGGCACGTAGTCGAGGGTGTCGTCGACCGCGGTCTCGGCGAGGCCGCGGTGGCCCTCCGCGCGTAGCGCGGCGTACAGCTGCGGGGTGAGTTCGCCGTTGACCCGGGCCGCGGTGCCGGCCGCGGTGTACGCGAATCCGCGCTGACCGCGGTCCGGCAACCGCATCGCCTTGAGGATGCGGGGCGAGGCCTCCTCCAGTGGGCAGTTGAAGGCCAGTCCGATGGCTGCCGTACC
Source organism: Streptomyces sp. NPDC059037 (assembly GCF_042740015.1). Taxonomy (NCBI): domain Bacteria; kingdom Bacillati; phylum Actinomycetota; class Actinomycetes; order Kitasatosporales; family Streptomycetaceae; genus Streptomyces; species Streptomyces sp. NPDC059037. The sequence goes on along the minus strand of NZ_JBHYIG010000036.1, from coordinate 33,870 downwards.
GAGACCGCTCTCGCCGCGTTCGTACGCCGCGTCCCACTCGGCGGGGTCGTCGATGCCCAGCAGGCCTTCGCCGGATTCCCAGTCCCACTCGGACGCCATCACCATGGCCGGTCTTCCTCCGTTCGCCGCGGACCTCCTCGACCATCTTGCCGGTCTTGGCGGCCCGCGGCTCAGCTCAGTGCGGCCCTCGCGATCCGCTCGGCGACCGGGTTCATGCCCTGGCCCTTGGAGTCGGTCGCCGTCACCGAGTAGACCAGGGTGCGGGAGCCGTCCTCGGTCGAGGCGATCATGTTCGCGTAGCCGTAGCGGGCGCCGGTCTTGAGCCAGACGACCCGGTCGCCGAGCTCCATCCGCTGGAGCCCCGCGCCGTAGTTGGCTTCGGGGGCGCCCGGAGCCAGCTCGGGCAGTGTGAGCATCTCCTTCAACTGAGGCTGCGGCACGACCTTTCCGCTGAACAGCGCCTGCGTGAAGACCTCCAGGTCGGCGGTGGAGGAGATCATGTCGCCGGCGGCGAATCGGTCCGACTGGTTCCACTCGGTGACGTCGACGAGCCGGGTCGTGCCGTCCGGCTGCTTCATGGCCTGGTAGCCGCGGTTGTGCGGGCCGCGGATGCGGAGGTCGGCGCCAGGGAAGGAGGTGTCGCGCAGGTGGAGCGGCTCGAAGATCCGGCGGGCGGCCTGATGGGCGTACGTGTCTCCGGTGACCTTCTCGATCAGCAGGCCGAGCACGGTGTAACCGATGTTGCGGTAGTGCTGCTCGGCACCGGGGTCGTGCTCGGGGCCCTTGGCGATGGCCGAGGCGACGACGGTCCGTGGCTCCAACGTGTCGTAGCGGTGGGCGAATTCGTCGTCGAAGCCGTCGCCCGGCTTGAGGCCGCTGGTGTAGTTGAGCAGGCTGCGTACGGGGATGGGCTCGAACTTCTCCTTCGGGAACAGGCCCGGCATGTAGTGCTGCACCGGCTTGTCGAGGTCGAGCTCGCCCTCGGCGGCCAGCTGCAGCGCGACGGCCGCGGTCACGATCTTGGTCGTGGGGCCGGCGCGGGAGCGGCCGGGGGGGGGGGGCCCCCCCGCCCGGTGCAGGTCGAGGACCCCCGAACATAACACCCCC
>NZ_JBHYIG010000036.1:20380-32753 GCF_042740015.1 Streptomyces sp. NPDC059037 | reverse complement strand
GTCGTGGACCCGGCGCGGAAGCGGCCGTGCGGGTCGGCCCTCCGCTCCGTGACCAGGTCGTGCACGCCGGAACTTCCGCGCCAGGTCCGGTCGGTGCCGCCGACGCGGACGAGCGCGGAGGTCGCGTCGGCGTTCGGCAGCCCCTTGATCGCGTCGCACAGCGCCTTGTCGCCGGGGGAGGTGCACGGGGAAGACGGCGCCGTACGCGAGGGCGCAGCCGGGGCGTGTGCGAGGGCGGGGGCGGTCGCGGCGCCGGTGAGGCCGAGGATCAGGGCGGCGGCGAGTGCGGTACGGGCAGGGAGCTGCACAGTATGACTCCAGGGTGGGCTGCGGTGTGGTGGATCCCATCCTGGTGACCGCCCGAGCGGGGTGGATCCTCACTGGGGAGGGTGCGGGCCCGGTGCACCCCGAGGGGTCAACGCCCGCACAGATCAGTGATGTTGGCGGGGTGTCCCCTAAGGGGAGGCGCTGCGGAGCGTATCGGCTACGCGGACCCGCCCGAGGCCCGGTCGGCCCGTTCCTGCGCCGCCATCACCTCGTCGCCGTGGTCGAAGGCCCATGCGCCGAAGGCCTCGACGGGGGCGAGCAACGTGTCGCCCAGGGCGGTGAGTTCGTACTCGACGCGGGGCGGGGACTCCGCGTACGACGTGCGGGAGACCAGGCCGTTGTACTCCAGGCGGCGCAGGGTCTCCGTGAGGATCTTGGGGCTGCTGCCGCCGATGTGCGCGCGCAGGTCGCCGGGGCGGCGCGGGCCGTGCCGCAGGGCCCACAGGACCACGGCGTTCCAGGTGTTGGAGAGCAGATCGAAGGCGAGCCGGGCGCGGCAGTCGGCGAGCAGATCGTCGTTCGTCCCGTACCGAATGGTGCCTGAGGGGCTTCCTACTGTCCTCCTGTGCCCCGGAGTTCGGGGCTTCAGGAGAGGGGATCGGCGTGCGGATAGGCATCATCGGTACGGGCAACATGGCGGACGCGCTCGGTGCTCAGTGGGTTCGGGCGGGGACGCGGTGCTGCTCGCCGTGCCCTACGAGGTTGGGGCCGGAATCGCCGCGGGGCTGCAAGAGGAGCTGCGCGGGCGGGTGTTGATCGATTGCTCCAATGCGGTGGGCCCGGGGTCCGTCCTGCTCACCGAGGGTGGTCCGGGGGCCGCCCTGCGGCTTGCCGACGCGGCGCCAGGGGCCCATGTCGTCAAGGCGTTCAACCTCTGCCATGAGGGCGTGTGGCGGATGGAGCCGCCGGTCTTCGACGGCAGGGCGCTCGCGGTCCCGGTGTGCGGGGACGACCAGGGGGCGCTGGATGTCGTACGGGAACTGGTGAAGGACATCGGCTGTGAGCCCTTCGCCGCCGGTGGCCTCGACCGGGCAGGGCTTGTGGAGGCGACGGCCGCGCTCCGTCATCGGGCAGGGGGTACCCCCTGCTCATCAAGAGCTTGGGGGAGGGTGGGCGAGGGCGTGGACGCGCAGGCGATCGCGCCGCCGCTCGCGTACGCCACGGGCGGGCGGTGACGCGGACCCTTCGCCGTCAGGCGTTCGCCGCGAGGACCCCGTGGAGCACGTCGACGCGGTTCGTGGTGATCGAGTCGACGCCGATGTCGACCAGGCGGCGCATCGAGCGCTTCGTGTCCGGGGTCCAGGCCGAGACGAGGAATCCCTCGCGCTGCACCTCGACGGTCAGGTCGCGGTCGAGCAGCGTGAAGCGGTAGTTGAGCCAGCGCGGCTTGATCGCGTCGAGCACGGCGCGGCGGGGTGGGGCGAGGCTCGTCCAGGTCAGGGCGATCTCGGCGGCGGGATCGGCGGCGCGCACCGCGAGCATCGTCTGCGCGCCCGCGCAGTAGTACGCGCGCTCCGCCGCCCCGCAGTCGGCGATGGTGCCGATGACCGTGCGTACGGACTCGGGCGTCGCGCCCGGCAGATCCACCATCAGCCGGTGTCCTTCGGTCGCCTCGATGGCCTCTTCGAGGGTGGGTACGCCGTACCCGGTGAGGCCGCGCACCTCGTCGACGGAGAGCGCGGACAGCGGGCGCTCGTGGTCCCAAAGGCGCTTGAGCGTCGCGTCGTGCAGCAGGACGGGGACGCCGTCACGGCTGACGCGGACGTCGATCTCCACCGCGTCCGCGCCCCGTTCGAGCGCGGAGCGCAGGGACGGGAGGGTGTTCTCGCGGACGCGGTAGGGATCGCCTCGGTGGGCCACGGCTGTCACGGTGCGCATGAGCCCATTGTGGTGCCGCCCCGTGGTTCCGTCCTACGGAGCGAGCCAGGTGTCCGTGTACGTGTCGATCTCCGCGGCGATCCTCGCCTTGCCCGCCGGGTCGAGGAACGACGCCTCGACGGCGTTCTTGGCCAGGGCCGCGATGCCCCGTTCGTCGAGGCCGAGGAGGCGGGCGGCGACCGCGTACTCGCTGTTCAGGTCGGTGCCGAACATGGGCGGGTCGTCGGAGTTGATGGTGACCGGGACGCCGGCCGCGACGAACTCCTTGATGGGGTGCTCGTCGAGGGTGGCGACGGCGCGGGTCGCGATGTTCGACGTCGGGCAGACCTCGAGCGGAATGCGCTGCTCGGCGAGGTGCGCGAGCAGCTTCGGGTCCTGGGCGGCGCTCGTGCCGTGGCCGATGCGCTCGGCGCCGAGGTCGGTCAGGGCGTCCCAGATCGTCTGCGGACCCGTCGTCTCACCGGCGTGCGGCACGGAGTGCAGGCCGGCCGCGATCGCGCGGTCGAAGTACGGCTTGAACTGCGGTCTCGGTACGCCGATCTCGGGGCCGCCGAGCCCGAACGAGACCAGGCCGTCCGGGCGCAGCTTGTCCGTGGTCGCGAGCCGCAGCGTCTCCTCGGCGGACTCCAGGCCCGCCTCGCCGGGGATGTCGAAGCACCAGCGCAGTACGACGCCGAGCTCGTCCTGTGCCGCCTTGCGGGCGTCCTCGATGGCGTCCATGAAGGCGCGGTCGTCGATGCCGCGGCGCACGGAGCTGAAGGGGGTGATGGTCAGCTCGGCGTAGCGGATGTTCTGCCGGGCCATGTCGCGGGCGACTTCGTACGTGAGCAGGCGGACGTCGTCCGGGGTGCGGACCAGGTCCACGACCGAGAGGTAGACCTGGATGAAGTGCGCGAAGTCCGTGAACGTGAAGTAGTCCGCGAGGGCCTCCACGTCCGTCGGCACCTTGGAGTCGGGGTGGCGGGCGGAGAGCGCGGAGACGATACGGGGGGACGCCGAGCCGACGTGGTGCACATGCAGTTCCGCCTTGGGCAGGCCGGCGATGAAGGCATGTGGGTCGTGATGCTGCTCTGCGGTGCGGTGGTCGGTCACGGTTTCCTCCCCAGGAACGGGCTTGATCGGCTGATCGGTGGGTCGCGGAACATCGTAGGCGGCGGGATCCCGGTGGCGGGCGGGCGGCTGCCGGGCGGCGCCGGGGCCGTAGCATGACGGAACGTATGAAAGAGGTGACTCGCCATGTCCAAGGCCGAGGGGCCGGCGCCGGACGCCGGCGCTGAGCCTGAGCGGGATCCGTGGGCACCGCCGCCGGAGGATGCGCCGCCGGGTGACGTGCCGTCGGGGGCGGTGGGGTCACCGGGAGCTCCGGGAGCGCCCGTTCCGTTGGCGAAGCGGGATCCGTGGGCGCCGCCCGAGGAGGTGCCGCCGGGTGCGGGGCGGGCTTCGGGGTGGTCGGCTCCCTCCGTGCACGATCAGTCGACGATTGCCGCGTCGGGTCCCTTCGCGCCGCCTCCGCCGCCGGGTGCCGGGGCGGGTGAGCCGGTGCCGCCGCCTCCGATCGGGCCCGAGGGGCCGGGGCAGGTGCCGTACGGGTACCCGGGGGGTCCGGGGCACCCGGGGTACCCGAGTCCGCAGGGATATCCCGGCTACCCCGGGTATCCGGGCTACCAGGGGCAGGGCCCGTCCGGGTACGGCTGGCCCGCCATGCCGATGGCTCCCGCCAACGGGATGGGTGTGACCTCGCTCGTCCTGGGGATCATCGCGGCCGCCGTCTTCTGTCTGTGGCCCCTGGCGATCGTCCTCGGCGTCCTCGCGATCATCTTCGGGGCGATCGGGCGCGGCAGGGCGCGGCGCGGCGAGGCGACGAATCCCGGGCAGGCGCTGGCGGGGATCATCTGCGGGATCGCCGGGGTCGTGCTGGGCGTGGGGCTCCTGGTGGCGCTGATCGTCATCCCGGACGACGCGTTCGAGGACGGGGCTTCGGGGGACGGCGGCCACGCGGTGACTGCGGGCGTCGGCCCCTGAGCCCGAACGCCTAGCGGAGCCGGTCCCTGGCCGCCATCAAGGCGAACCCCAGCAGATTCGGCCCCCGCCACTTCTCCGGATCCTCGATCCGGGGGTCGTCGGCCGCGAGGCCCACGCCCCAGATGCGGTCCAGGGGGCTCGCCTCCACGAGGACCCGCGAACCCGTACCCACGAGGAACCCGCGGAGCTCGGCCGTCGACGAGAACTTGTGGACGCTGCCCTCGACCACGATCCCGAAGCGCTCCCGCTCCCATATCGCCTCGTCGAAGCCCCGCACCAGGCGCCCCGCCTTCTTGGCCTCGGCGGGCGTCCGCGAGGCGAGGACCGCGCGCTCCGCCTCCGCGTCCTCGAACAGCCGGGCCTTGGCCGCCATCATCCAGTGCTCGGCCGTCCCGTACTCCACCCCGTCCACGGTGAACGGCGCGAGCCACCACTGGCTCAGGCAGCTGGAGCCGAGCGTGCCGTCCCTGCGCGGGGTGTGCCCCCAGAAATGGAGGTACTTCACCCGGCATCCGTCGCCCTTCCGCAACGCCGCGACCAGCGCCTCCACCGAGTCGATCTTCGTCATGCATGCGAGTCTGGCACGCACCACTGACACTCCGTCCTGGGTTTTTCAGGAGGACTCGACACCTGGTCGACAGATTCCGTCGCGTAACCAAAAGGAAACAACGGAATCACTTGTTGGAGTATCAGTGCTCTGTCAGGATCGGCACTCAAATCGATCTGGAGCTACGCCGACCCCTGCGGGACGGGGGCGACGGCGGAGGAGAGCGTCATGCACAACTTCCAGGCGCAGGACCATTTCGCGGAAGGCGCGCAGTACATCGCCGGACGGCTGACCGAGGGCACGTCGGGGAGAACCCAGGCGGTCGTCGACCCGGCCACGGGCGACACGGTCCACACATACGAACTCGCGGGCGAGAAGGACGTCGACGCCGCGGTCGCCGCAGCCGCGCACGCCTTCCCCGAGTGGGCGGGCGCCACGCCCGGCGAGCGCTCCGACGCCCTGCACCGCTTCGCCGCCGTCCTGGCCGACCGCGCCGAGGAGTTCGCCCAGGCCGAGTCGCTCCAGTGCGGCAAGCCGATCAAGCTGAGCCGGGAGTTCGACGTCCCCGGGACCGTCGACAACGCCGCGTTCTTCGCGGGAGCCGCCCGCCATCTGCAGGGCCAGTCGGCCGGCGAGTACTCCGGTGACCACACCTCGTACGTCCGCCGTGAGCCCATCGGTGTCGTCGGCTCCATCGCGCCCTGGAACTACCCCCTCCAGATGGCCGCCTGGAAGGTCCTTCCGGCCATCGCGGCCGGCAACACCATCGTCCTCAAGCCCGCCGAGCTGACCCCCTTCACCTCGCTCCTCTTCGCCCAGGCCGCCACCGAGGCGGGCATCCCCGACGGTGTCGTCAACATCGTCAGCGGAGCCGGGCGGGACGCCGGAGAGCGGCTCGTCGGCCACCCCGACGTCGCCATGACCTCCTTCACCGGGTCCACCGGCGTCGGCAAGCGCGTCGCCGAGATCGCCACCGCCACGGTGAAGCGGCTGCACCTGGAACTCGGCGGCAAGGCGCCCTTCGTCGTCTTCGACGACGCCGATCTGGAGGCCGCCGTGCACGGCGCGGTCGCCGGCGCGCTCATCAACACCGGGCAGGACTGCACGGCCGCCACGCGCGCGTACGTACAGCGACCCTTGTACGACGCCTTCGTAGAGGGCGTCGCCGAGCTCATGGAGAGCGTGCGGCTCGGCGACCCGTTCGACCCGAGCACCGACCTCGGGCCGCTCATCTCGCACGTCCACCGCGACCGCGTCGCCGGTTTCGTCGACCGGGCCCGCTCCTACGCGCGCGTGGTCACCGGTGGCGAGCCGCTCGCCCACCCCGGCGCCTTCTACAAGCCCACCCTCATCGCCGACGCGGCGCAGGACAGCGAGATCGTGCAGTCCGAGATCTTCGGGCCCGTCCTCGTGGTGCTGCCCTTCGACTCCGACGAGGAAGGGATCAGGCTCGCGAACGACACGCCGTACGGCCTCGCCGCCTCCGCCTGGAGCCGCGACGTCTTCCGTGCGAACCGCGCGACCCGCGAGATCAAGGCGGGCTGCGTCTGGGTCAACGACCACATCCCGATCCTCAGCGAGATGCCGCACGGCGGATACAAGGCATCGGGCTACGGAAAGGACATGTCCGCCTACTCCTTCGAGGAGTACACGCAGGTCAAGCACGTCATGTTCGACAACACTGCGGTGGTCCGCAAGGACTGGCACCGCACGATCTTCGGGGACCGATAGTCGACAGGCCGCCCGACCAGCGGCCCCACACCCTCCCGAAAGGGCAACCAAGCGCATGGAGCAGTACGAGCCCGAACGCCTGTCCCCGGCCCAGTTGGCCGCCATGCAGCGCAGCCTCAAGAACGGCAGGGCAGCCCTCACCCGCCGCTCCCTGCTGCGCGCCGGCACCGGCGGTGCGTTCGCCATCGGCGGGCTCGGGGCACTCAGCGCCTGCGGGATCCCGGCAGCGAGCAAGGGCCAGGGCGATGTCTCGTCCGAGGACCACTCGGCCAAGGAGAAGCAGATCACCTTCTCCAACTGGACCGAATACATGGACGTCGACGACGACGAGAACCGCCCCACCCTGGACGCGTTCACCAAGCGGACCGGCATCAAGGTCAAGTACACCGAGGACATCAACGACAACGTCGAGTTCTTCGGGAAGATCAAGCCGCAGCTCGCGGCGGGCCAGGACACCGGACGCGACCTCATCTGCGTCACGGACTGGCTCGCGGCCCGGCTCATCCGCTTCGGGTGGGTCCAGAAACTGGACCCGGCCAACCTGCCCCACGCGTACGCCAATCTGGCGTCCCAGTTCCGCAACCCGGACTGGGACCCGGGGCGCGCGTACTCGTACCCCTGGACCGGCATCTCCACGGTCATCGCGTACAACAAGAAGGCGACCGACGGCGAAGAGATCACCTCGGTGTCGCAGCTCCTGGACAACCCCAAGCTCAAGGGCCGCGTCGGCTTCCTCTCCGAGATGCGCGACTCCGTCGGCATGACGCTCATCGACATGGGCAAGGACCCGGGGAAGTTCACCGACGACGACTTCGACGCGGCGATCGCCCGCCTCCAGAAGGCCGTCGACAAGAAGCAGATCCGCCGCTTCACGGGCAACGACTACACCTCGGACCTGGACAAGGGCGACCTCGCCGCGTGTCTGGCCTGGGCCGGTGACATCGTCCAGCTCAAGGCCGACAACCCGGACATCGACTTCCACATCCCGGACGCCGGCTACATCACGTCCACGGACAACCTCCTCGTCCCGAACAAGGCGCGCCACAAGCGCAACGCGGAACGGCTCATCGACTACTACTACGAGCCCGAGCCCGCCGCCCGCCTCGCCGCGTACATCAACTACGTCTGCCCCGTCGACGGCGTACGCCCCGAGCTCGCGAAGCTCGACAAGGACGCGGCGAACAACACGCTGATCCTCCCGGACAAGGAGATGGCGGCGAAGTCCCGCGGCTTCCGCTCGCTCACGCCGAAGGAAGAGACGGCGTACGAGGAGAAGTTCGCCAAGCTGACGGGGGCGTAGGCGCCTTCGCATTGCCGGTTTGCGTGTGCGGCTCCTTCGTGGCTGGTCGCGCAGTTCCCCGCGCCCCTGACGGGGCACTCCTGACCCCCTCTACTTCTCCTGGACACACCATGACCTCTGCTCAAGAACACGGCGGCGACGTCCGCCTCACCGGGATCAGCAAGACGTACGGCTCCTTCACCGCCGTACAGCCGCTGGACCTGACCGTGCCGCAGGGCTCCTTCTTCGCGCTGCTCGGCGCATCCGGCTGTGGCAAGACCACGACGCTCCGCATGATCGCGGGACTCGAGGAGCCCACATCGGGCACCGTCCACCTCGGCGACCAGGACGTCACGGCACTGCCGCCCTACAAGCGGCCCGTCAACACCGTCTTCCAGTCGTACGCGCTCTTCCCGCACCTCGACATCTTCGAGAACGTCGCCTTCGGCCTGCGCCGCCGCGGCATCAAGTCCGTGAAGAAGCAGGTCGGCGAGATGCTCGACCTGGTCCAGCTCGGCGAGCAGGCCCGCAAGAAGCCGCACCAGCTCTCCGGCGGCCAGCAGCAGCGCGTCGCCGTCGCCCGCGCCCTGATCAACCACCCCAAGGTGCTGCTCCTCGACGAGCCGCTCGGCGCGCTCGACCTGAAGCTCCGCCGCCAGATGCAGCTCGAACTCAAGCGCATCCAGACCGAGGTGGGCATCACCTTCGTGCACGTCACGCACGACCAGGAGGAGGCCATGACGATGGCCGACCAGGTCGCGGTGATGAACGCGGGCCGCGTCGAACAGCTGGGCGCCCCCGCCGACCTCTACGAGAACCCGGGCACCACCTTCGTCGCCAACTTCCTCGGCACGTCCAACTTCATAGAGGCCGAGATCGCCGGACGCAGCGGCGACGACCTCACCCTGAAGGCGGGCGACGGCAAGCTCACGCTGCCGGCCGCGCGATGTTCGGCTTCCACGGCCACGGGCGGCAAGGTCCTGCTCGGCGTACGCCCGGAGAAGATCTCCCTCACGCACGCCGACGCGGCGGGGGAGATCCCCGAGGGGCGCAACCGCATCACGGGACGCATCGCCGACAGCAGCTTCATCGGCGTCTCCACGCAGTACGTCGTCGACAGCCCGCTCTGCGACTCCTTCGAGGTGTACGCGCAGAACATCGAGCGCGACACCCGCCTCGTGCCCGGCACGGAGGTCGTCCTGCACTGGAACCCGGCGCACACCTTCGGCCTGGACGCCGCGCAGGACGTCGAGGCGGGCGTCGAGAAGGTCGAGGAGGACGCCTCCGCATGACGACCACCCTCACCGAAGCGCCCCCGGAGAAAGAGCCCGAGGCGGCGCCCCGCAAGAGCCGCAAACGCGGCCGCCTCGTCCCCTACTGGCTGCTGCTCCCCGGCATCCTCTGGCTCGTCGTCTTCTTCGCGCTGCCGCTGGTCTACCAGGCATCGACCTCGGTCCAGACCGGCTCCCTCGAAGACGGCTTCAAGGTCACCTGGCACTTCGCCACCTACTGGGACGCCCTGAACGACTACTGGCCGCAGTTCCTGCGCTCGGTGATGTACGCGGGCGCCGCCACGATCCTGTGTCTGCTGCTCGGCTATCCGCTCGCGTATCTGATCGCGTTCCGCGCGGGCCGCTGGCGCAACCTCATCCTCGTACTCGTCATCGCGCCGTTCTTCACCAGCTTCCTCATCCGTACGCTGGCCTGGAAGACGATCCTCGCGGACGGCGGGCCCGTGGTGGGCGCCCTCAACTCGCTGCACGTCCTGGACGTCACCAGCTGGCTGGGCGTCACGGAGGGCGACCGGGTCCTTGCCACACCCCTCGCGGTGATCTGCGGACTCACGTACAACTTCCTGCCGTTCATGATCCTGCCGCTCTATACGTCCCTCGAACGCATCGACGGGCGCCTGCACGAGGCGGCGGGCGATCTCTACGCCAAGCCGTCCACCACCTTCCGCAAGGTGACGTTCCCGCTGTCCATGCCGGGTGTCGTCTCCGGAACGCTGCTCACCTTCATTCCTGCGGCCGGCGACTACGTCAACGCCGATCTGCTCGGCTCCACCGACACCCGCATGGTCGGAAACGTCATCCAGACGCAGTTCCTGCGCATTCTGGATTACCCGACGGCCGCGGCTCTCTCCTTCATCCTCATGGCGGCGATCCTGGTCTTGGTCACCGTCTACATCCGTAAGTCCGGGACGGAGGATCTCGTCTGATGGCTGCCTTCTTCCGCTGGCTCCGCGGCAAATTCGTCGTCATCGCGGGTCTGCTCACGCTCGCGTATCTGCTGCTCCCGAACGTCGTCGTGACGGTGTTCTCCTTCAACAATCCGACCGGGCGCTTCAATTACTCCTGGCAGGAGTTCTCGCTCGACGCCTGGAAGGACCCGTGCGGTGTCGCCGACATGTGCGGCTCGCTCTCGCTGAGCCTGCAGATCGCCACCTGGGCGACGATCGGCGCGACGCTGCTCGGCACGATGATCGCCTTCGCCCTGGTCCGCTACCGCTTCCGGGCGCGCGGCGCGGTGAACTCGCTGATCTTCCTGCCGATGGCGATGCCCGAGGTCGTCATGGCCGCCTCGCTGCTCACGCTCTTCCTCAACATGGGCGCGCAGCTGGGCTTCTGGACGGTCCTGATCGCCCACATCATGTTCTGCCTCAGCTTCGTGGTGACCGCCGTCAAGGCGCGCGTCATGTCGATGGACCCGCGCCTGGAACAGGCCGCGCAGGACCTTTACGCGGGTCCCGTGCAGACGTTTCTGAGGGTGACGCTCCCGATCGCCGCGCCAGGCATCGCGGCCGGCGCACTGCTCGCCTTCGCGCTCTCCTTCGACGACTTCATCATCACGAACTTCAACGCGGGCTCCACCGTGACCTTCCCCATGTTCGTCTGGGGATCGGCGCAGCGGGGCACGCCCGTTCAGATCAATGTGATCGGTACGGCGATGTTCCTCGTCGCCGTGCTTCTGGTGCTCGCCGGAATGCTGCTCGGCAAGCGTCGCAACAGAACCGCCAAGTAAGTGAATTCCTGAAGGAGTTGGAAATCATGGCCCCAAGCGCCATGACCCGTTGGACCAAGTCTCTCTCCGACGCCCAGCCGGTGTCCTACTGGCTGGACGACCCGGGCAAGCCGCACGCCGAGCCCGCCCTCACCGCCGACGAACAGTGCGACCTGCTCGTCGTCGGCGGTGGCTACAGCGGACTGTGGACCGCGCTCATCGCCAAGGAGCGCGACCCGCACCGCGAGGTGGTCCTCGTCGAAGGCCGCGAGGCGGGCTGGGCCGCCTCCGGCCGCAACGGCGGCTTCTGCGCCGCCTCTCTCACGCACGGCATCTCCAACGGCCTGTCCCGCTGGCCCGGCGAGATCGCGAAGCTGGAGGAGCTCGGCGCCCGCAACCTCGACGAGATCGAGGCGGCCGTCAAGCGCTACTCCATCGACTGCGACTTCGAACGCACCGGTGAGATCGACGTGGCGACGCAGCCGCACCAGCTCGCCGAACTGCACGAGATGTACGGCGAGATGGCGGAGCACGGCCTCGCGGACGGGTCCGAACTCCTGGACGCGGACGCGGTGCGCGAGCACGTCGACTCACCCACCTTCCTCGGCGGCCTCTGGGACCGCGATGGCGTCGCGATGCTGCACCCGGCGAAGCTGGCCTGGGGCCTCAAGCGGGCCTGCCTGGAGAAGGGCGTACGCATCTACGAGCACACGCCCGCGCTCCAACTCGCCTCGTCCGGCGCCGGGATGGCGGTCCGCACCCCCTACGGCCGGGTCCGCGCCCGGCAGGTCGCGCTCGCCACGAACATCTTCCCGTCCCTGGTCAAGCGCCTGCGGCCGTACACGGTCCCGGTCTACGACTACGCGCTGATGACCGAACCGCTGAGCGAGGAGCAGCTGGCGGCCATCGGCTGGAAGAACCGCCAGGGCCTGGGCGACAGCGCCAACCAGTTCCACTACTTCCGGCTCTCCGCCGACAACCGCATCCTGTGGGGCGGCTACGACGCGATCTACCCCTTCGGCGGCAAGCTGCGCGCCGAGCACGACGACCGCCCCGAGACGTACGCGAAGCTGGCGGGCCACTTCTTCACCTGCTTCCCGCAGCTGGAGGGCCTGCGCTTCACGCACGCGTGGGGCGGCGCGATCGACACCTGCTCGCGCTTCTCGGCGTTCTTCGGCACGGCCCACGCGGGACGCGTCGCATACGCGGCGGGCTACACGGGGCTCGGTGTCGGGGCCACCCGCTTCGGTGCCGACGTCATGCTGGACCTGCTCTCGGGCGAGCGCACGGAACGCACCTCGCTGGAGATGGTCCGCACGAAGCCGCTGCCGTTCCCGCCCGAACCGTTCGCCTGGACGGGCGTCGCGCTGACCAAGTGGTCCCTGGCGCGGGCCGACGAGAACGGCGGCAGGCGCAACCTGTGGCTGAAGACGATGGACAAGCTGGGCCTCGGCTTCGACAGCTGAGGCGCCCACGGGGCGGGTGCGGCCGGCCCGGGGGCGCCCCGGGCGCGCCCCCCCCCCCCCCCCAAACCCCAAGTATGGGGACCCCCCCCGCATCCCGGGAGGTGTAAAACAAACCCCGCCCCC
>NZ_JBHYIG010000036.1:0-20370 GCF_042740015.1 Streptomyces sp. NPDC059037 | reverse complement strand
CGGCAGCGTCTGTTGTGTATATGCGACTGGTGGGGGGCCGGGGCTTCGCCTGGGGGGGCGCCCCGGGGGGGGGTGCGGCGGTCGGGGTTCGGGGGTTGTTTCGCCCCGCCCCGTCGCACTACCAACTGGTAGGCGAAACCCGCGTAATGCTCCGCCCCCGACCCCCTCTCACCTGTGACAGGCACACCTGGCGCACAGGAAAAAGAGGAGGTCCCTCGATGAATGCCTCAGGGACGAAGTCGGCGGTCGAATGGCTGGTGTCGGTGGCTCCGGATCCGGAGGCCTGCCGCTGGGAGTGGGAGCGAAATCCCCTCGGGGTCGCGCTGCTGCCGGCGGGCAGGCTCTGGGACGTACTCATCCTGCCCGGCGAACTCGGCTACCCCACCCTTGACGTGCTCACCCGCTGCATCGACCGCCCGGGGCCCGTGCTCGCCGACTTCGGCGACGCCCGCATGGGGTTCTTCGTCCCGGCGGGCACGGTCGCCCGCTGGATCGGTACGGGCATCCGCGGTGCGGGGCGCGGCACCTGGATCGTCGTGCCCTATCCCGGGCGGGCCAGCGGCGCGGCGCGCTGGCTGATCCCGCCTGACGGTTCGGGCACGCTGACCGATCCGGCGCTGCTCGAACTCGCGATGCACGAGGCGGCGGCCGGACTCGCGCGGGAGGGGACGGAGCCGGGGGAGTAGCCGGGGCATGGGAGCCCGGGGGCACGGGAGTTGTTGAGGTCTTGACAGACGCATTGGTCTGGACCAAATTAAGCGCGACCCGCCCTCCAATCCCCCCATGCCCGGAGGCAGTTGTGGATCGTTCCTTGTCGCGCTCTCTCAGACGTCTCACCGTGGCCACGGCCGCCGCCTGCGCGCTCACCGCGTCCGGCCTTCCGGCCACGACCGCCGCGGCGGACACCGCACAACCGAAGGCCGCCGCCGACCACGCCCTCGTCGGCTATCTGCACACCAGCTTCGCCAACGGCTCCGGCTACACCCGGCTCGCGGACACCCCCGACAGCTGGGACATCATCGACCTCGCCTTCGGCGAGCCGACGTCCGCCACATCGGGCGACATCCGCTTCGGCCTCTGTCCACGGACCGAGTGCCCGAACGTGGAGACCAAGGACGAGTTCAAGGCCGCGATCAAGGCCAAGCAGGCGGCGGGCAAGAAGGTCCTGATCTCCATCGGCGGCCAGAACGGCCAGGTACAGCTCACCACCACGCAGGCCCGCGACACCTTCGTGTCGTCCGTCTCCGCGATCATCGACGAGTACGGACTCGACGGCCTGGACATCGACTTCGAGGGCCACTCCCTCTCCCTGAACGCCGACGACACGGACTTCAAGAACCCCAAGACCCCGTCGATCGTGAACCTGATCTCCGCGGTGAAGACCCTCAAGTCCAAGTACGGGTCCGGCTTCACGCTCACGATGGCGCCGGAGACCTTCTTCGTCCAGCTCGGCTACCAGTACTACGGCACCGGCAAATGGGGCGGCCAGGACCCCCGCGCCGGCGCGTACCTGCCGGTCATCCACGCCCTGCGCGACGACCTCACCCTGCTGCACGTCCAGGACTACAACTCGGGGCCGATCATGGGCCTGGACAACCAGTACCACTCCATGGGCGGCGCGGACTTCCACATCGCGATGACCGACATGCTGCTCACCGGCTTCCCGGTGGCGGGCGACGCGTCCAACGTCTTCCCACCGCTGCCGCCCCAGAAGGTCGCCATCGGCATGCCGGCCTCCGTCAACGCGGGCAACGGCCATGTGCCGACGGGCGAGGTCAACAAGGCCCTGGACTGCCTGACCAAGGGCACCGACTGCGGCTCGTACCAGACGCATGGCACCTGGCCGGACCTGCGCGGCCTGATGACCTGGTCGATCAACTGGGACCGCTTCAACAACGGAGAGTTCTCGAAGAACTTCGACGCCTACTTCGGCTGAGCCGAGTCCGTGTCGGTGGGGCGGCGGCCGTACCGCGCCACGACGACCACCATCACCTGCAGCACCATCCCGAACAGCAGCCAGCCGGCCACCACGTCCAGCGGCCAGTGGTATCCGCGCCGCACCAGACCGAGCCCGACCCCGAAGTTCAACAGGGCGCAGGCGATGACCAGTTCGCGTCGGGCGTACGTGCCGCGCAGATGCGGGAGCAGGAGCAGCGCCGCCCCGCCGTAGGCGACCATGGCGGTGGCGGTGTGGCCCGACGGATAGTAGCCGCTGCCGTCCATGCCCGGCGGTCCTGTGCGGTCGATGAGGACCTTGAGCGGGATCACCAGAGCCGGGACCGCCGCCATCGCCACGGCGGCGGTCACCGGGGCGAGCCACCAGCGGAAGACACCGTCGAGCCGGCCCCGCCAGGCGGTCCAGGCGGCGACGGCCGCGAGCACGGGCGCGGCGACGGCGACTCCGCCGAGGTCGGCGAGGAACTCGGCGGCGCCGTCAGGGAGCCGGCTTCCGGTGATCCGGGGGCCGAGCCGCTCGTCCGCGTCGCGGAGGGGGCCGTCGGCGATCACCTGCCAGGTGATGAGCGCGAAGAACAGCGCACAGAGGGAAAGAGAAAGGGCCGGCCACCTCGGAACAGGGGGCCTTCTACCTTCAGCAGTAGGCGCACACTTGGTGTGCGGATCCTGGTCCCGGTCCTCGGAGGTAGCCATGAGGGACAGCCTGGCAGGCAAGATCGGCCGTGAGTACTTGCGGGTCTCCGCGCGTGGCGAGCGGTCGATTCCCGAGCAGCACGACGACAACGGCCGAGCGGCCGAGCGCGAGGGCGTCACTCTCGGCCAGCCGTACCAGGACCAGGGCAGCGCGTCGCGCTACGCGGTGCGGGCGCGCGACGACTTCGCCCGCCTCATGTCCGACCTGGAGAACGACACGTTCGGCGCCGATCTGCTGTGGCTGTGGGAGTCGTCGCGCGGGTCGCGCAGGGTCGGGGAGTGGGTGTTGTTGATCGAGCTGTGCGAGGAGCGTGGCGTGTGCGTCTACGTCACGACGCACGGGCGGGTCTACGATCCGGCCGACCCGCGCGACCGGCGCACCCTGCTTGAGGACGCGGTGGACTCCGAGTATGAGTCGGCGAAGATCAGCAAGCGGACGAAGCGGGGTATCGACGCGAACGCGCGGAAGGGCCAGCCGCACGGGATCTGCCCGTTTGGGTACGCGCGGGAGTACGCGATCAGGCGGGGCGAGCGGGTGTTCGTCCGACAGCACGCGGACCCGGTCGAAGGCCCTTTGATCGTTGAGCTGTTCAAGTCTGTTCGGGCGAGGGTCTCCTTCAGGTCCATTGCGGCGGACTGGGAGAGGCGCGGGATCGTCGGACGGCGCGGCAAGCCGTTGTCGGGGCAGACGCTGCGGGACCTGGTCACGCACGTCTGCTACATCGGCTTGCGGGAGACCAAGGGCACGACGGTGAAGGCGGCATGGCCCCGACTGGTGAGCGACGAGCTGTTTTACGACGTGCAGCGGATCGTCTCGGACCCGTCGCGGATCAAGGGGAATCCGGGGGCCGCTCTCTACGCGCTCACTGGGGCCGTCACGTGTGCCGGGTGCGGTAGCGCGATCACGGTCAGGCACCGGAGCAAAGAAGATCAGTACGAGTGCCGGGGCGGTTGCTGGCGGGTCTCGAAGGCTGATGTTGATGCGTACTTCATCGGCGACGGTGAGCACCCCGGCGTGATCGTGGCTTACTTGGCGCGGCCGGACATCTACGAGGGACTCGACGCTGCGGGTTCTGGCGGTGAGGCGGACGAGATCAGGGGCGAACTGGCCAAGGCGCGTGCTGACCTTCAGGAGACGGAGGCTGCGGAGCCTGAGACCTTGGCGGAGGAGCGGCGGTTCGCGCGGCGCGCGGAGCGGCTGGAGGAGAGGGTGGGCGAACTGGAGCAGCGGTTGAAGCGGTTGGCTCGGCCGAGCAGCCTCAACGAGTTGTTCCAGCCCGGTCCCGATGTTGCGGCCCGCTGGGAGGCCACGCCCGTCTCAGCGCAACGAGCCATTGCAGCCCTGTTGTTGAGCCCCGAGGTGATCGGGCGGGCCCGGATCATGCCCGCTGCGGCCCCGCGCTCGCCGGGGCCGGTCGCGGAGCGCATCGAGTGGGTGCGGGCGGCATGACACGCAGCGGCGGGGCATTCGTCCCGCCGCTACGCCTTTCGTCGGCGCCGCTTGAGCGTGTCGCTCGCGTGCTGGCATTCCCCTTACAGGCGGCATCACAGGTAAATGGCACCCAACCCCACGGTTGGGGTGGCGAGTTGGCGGAACGCCGAAAGGGCCCATATGCGGTCCGGTATTCGTACGGGCGTAGCATAGGCATTGCCGTGGTCGCTCACCCTGACACGGCTCTGCGCCACGCAGGCCCCGATCGTTTCGGCGGGCCGGACGTGGTGGCTAGGTGAATTCAGCGTGAGAGAGCTCAGGACCCGCAGTCTGGAGTTCGCGGCGCATGCCGAACGCACCCCACATCAACAATCTCCGTGCCCGTCTCGCCGCTCATGAGCGGTGGCACCCCGATGACCCCGAAACAGCCGATGACGTCCGGCGCGAACTGAAGACGACCCTGGCCGAGGAATACATACGCCGCATCGTCGAAACCGCTCCCGTCCCGACGTCGGAACAACTCGACCGGCTGCGCGCCCTGTTGCCGCCCGTCTCTGAGGACGGCGGTGACCAGAATGCGGCCTGACAATGACGCGGCCCCCGGAGGGGGAATTCCGGGGGCGCCGACGGAGCAACCGGGCGGGTTGGGCGTCGTGTCCACGGTAGCGCCGCATTCCTCGGTACGGAAATCCCGTTCTTCCTCGGGGAATGCAACTGGCCGGACAGGTCCGGGTGAGGTCGCGGCGTTGTGGGCGACGGCGCAGGCGACGGCGCTGTTGGGCGAGCGGGACGAAGACGTGGTGCCTGAGTACGGGTCGTTGGCGTGGCTGCGGTTGCGGCCGAGCGATCCGCTGCGGGCGGTGGCCGTGCTGAGGGCGGCCGAGTTGTGGCGTCGGCATCGTGCTTACGAGGTGTGGCTGGACGGCCTCGATGCGGATGAGTGGTTCCGGGAGATCACTGCGGACGCGAACGCCTACGCGGCCTCCATCGCGGGCGCGCTGGCCCGTCGGCGTACCGCTGCCGAGATGCGCGTCGCGCAGTCCCGGCGACGGCCGCCGCACCGGTTGGTGGCCACGCCTGGGTGGCCCCCGATCCGGGTCCCTGGCGAGCCCGGCCGCTATCTGAAGCACCCGGGGGCGGCGGCATGACCCTGGACCCCGTCGTACAGTTCCTGACCGGCCGGGTGGAACCCGGCGCTGTCCAGCGCGAGGCTCTCGCTGAAGCCCACCGGGTGGCGCGCCGATGGCTCGGCGAGGAGTACGACCTTGACGCCCTGAACGCCGTGTTGGCGACGGCGGCGGTCGAACGTCTCGACGGCGATCCGCTGTGGCTGCTGGTGATCTCCGGCTCGGGCAACGCGAAGACCGAGACCGTGCAGGCACTGTCCGGCGCCGGGGCACTCGTCACGTCGACGATCAGCAGTGACGGCGCGCTGCTGTCCGCGTCGCCGCAGCGGGAGAAGGCCAAGGACGCCACCGGCGGACTGCTCCGCAGGATCGGGAGCACGGGCGTGCTCGTCATCAAGGACGTGACGAGCATCCTGTCGGCCAACCGCGACGCGCGTGCGACGGTGCTCGCCGCGCTGCGGGAGGTCTACGACGGGCATTGGGAGCGCAACGTCGGCACCGACGGCGGCCGCACCCTGACGTGGACCGGCCGCCTGGCCGTCATCGGCGCAGTCACCACAGCCTGGGACCAGGCCCACGACGTGATCGCTACTATGGGCGACCGCTTCGTACTGCTGCGGATGGACTCCACCCAAGGGCGTCAGGCATCCGGCCGCCGGGCGATCGCGAACACCGGCGACGAGCCCCAGATGCGGGCCGAACTCGCCGCAGCCGTCGGCGGGGTGCTCGGTAGCATCGACTCCGGTTCGGGCATTCGGCTCGTCGACGATGAGCGTGACCGGTTGCTGGCGGCTGCCGACGTGGTGACCCTCGCCCGCACCGGGGTGATCTACGACTACCGGGGCGATGTCGTCGACGCGCACGCCCCTGAGATGCCGACCCGCTTCGCCAAGCAACTGGCCCAGGTCGCGCGCGGGGCGATGGCCATCGGCATGGACCGGCCTGACGCACTAGCGCTCGCGTTGCGCTGTGCCCGCGACTCGATGCCGCCCCTGCGGATGGCCATCCTGCTGGATGTCGCCGCGCACCCCGACTCGCGCACGGCCGAGGTGCGGCGGCGGCTGGGCAAGCCTAGATCGACCGTGGACCGCCAGTTGCAGGCACTCCACATGCTCGGCGTTCTCGAACTCTCCGAGGTTGAACTCCCCGACAACAAGACGGCATGGCTCTACAGCGCGGCGAACGGCATCGATGCCAGCATCCTCAAGCCGCCCAACGAGAAGGCCTCGGAAACGTAACCAGATTTGTTGGTAGCTCCCCCTAGACCCCGGAGAAGAGACGAGCGATCCATTCGCTGCTCCCCGCACCTACTGACAAATCTGGTGACGCCCAGCCGCAGGCCAGACCACTCCAACGGACGGAATACCACCATGATGCCGAACCCAGACCGCCCCGATCACGAGGCCGAGTTCATCGCGCGGGCCGCCGACAAGATTCGCGATGCGGTGACCGAGAACCTGGATCTCATCTTTCGCCGTGACGACGCTCTCGAAGTCATCCGGCTATTCCTCGAAGGCGACTTGACGTTCATGGTCAACCGTCACGGAGTCGGCTTCTATGGCGACAACCGTTCCGAACCTGAGCCGCCCGGCGGCTATTTGTAAGCACCTCCGGGTACGCTGGGGTTGCTCGGTATCGCAGGAACGCCGGAACTTCGCAGAGGCGGAACACCCCGGATACCTGGTCGCCATGCAGCGGACTCCCTTCCCCTGGCTCCTTTGCGTAGGTGACTTCGTGGCGCTCCACTACCGCACCGCAGCTGTTCTGCGGGCCGCTGAATCCGGCCGCACGGTATTCGGAACGGCCGTGCCCTACGGGCAGGTTGCCGAGATCTCCGAATTCGGCGCAACCTACCGTGAGCGATTCGCCCCAGGCGCCTTTGCCCGCTCGATCAGGGAGCGTGGACAGAAGGTGAAACTGTTCGTCGGACACGAATCCCGCCGCCTGCCGATCGGTAAGGCCACCGAACTCCGCGAGACCCCTGACGGCTTGTACGCGGCCTTTCGCGTCGCGGAGACCCGGGAGGGTGACGACGCCCTCACGCTCGTGCGAGACGGCGCTGTGGACGCCTTCAGCGTCTCGTTCCGGCCCGTCCGGGACCGCCGGGACGGCGACGTCATCGAACGTGTCGAAGCAGCCTTGATCGAAGTCTCGTTGGTCGGTCTGCCCGCCTATCCGGGGGCGGTCGTGGCGGGGGTCCGCAGTGCCCATCCCACCCTCAGTGTCGATGCCGCCCGAAGGCGCCTCGACTTGATCATCAAGAGCTGGTGACACCCATGTCCGAGCCCACCACCCGGTACTACCCGTACTCCCTGAGCCTGTCCGAACTGCATGCCGAGCGTGACCGGCTGGCCGCTGACGGCCGCCGCATCCTGGAGCGCGCCAGCGGCGACCTCAGCGACGACGACGCCGCCAGCTTCCAGGAAGTCGAGGCGCGCCTCGACGAGCTGAAGATCATGGAACGCCAGATGCGGCGCATCCTGGAGCTGGCCCAGCGGCCCGGCCACAGCGAGCAGGGCAGCGACCCGGGGCCGAGCGGCTCGCCACCCGGCACGGCCCCGCTGAGGGACCAGGCGCTGCGCGTCCTCGACCGTGCCGCGCACGCTCCCGATCACGCCCGCCACCTGGTGGCCGGTCTCCTCGACCGAGCCGACGGGACCGAGCTGGACCACCTCGCCCGCTGGACCGCCGCCACCGCTGACCCCCTTTATGAGTCGGCGGTCGGCAAGCTGTTCCGTGATCCGGCGCACGGGCACCGGGAGTTCACCGCGCCCGAGGTCGCCGCGTTCCAGCGGGCCAAGACCGTGCAGCGGGCCATGTCACTGACCGACAGCGCGGGTGGGTTCATGGTGCCGTTCACCTTGGACCCGTCGATCATCCTGACCAACACCGGGTCCGCCAATCCGCTGCGCCGTCTGGCTCGGGTGGTCACCACCGCCACCGACAGTTGGTCGGGGATCACGAGTGCCGGGGTGATCGCGCACTGGGACCCGGAAGCGACCGAGACCACCGACGACTCACCCACCGTGGCGCAGCCGACGATCACGCCGTACAAGGGGGTGGCGTTCGTGAGCGCGAGCTTCGAGATCGCGGCCGACTCCAACATCGGCGAGCAGCTCGGGGAAGTGATCACCGACGCGTTCGACAACCTGGAGACGCAGGCGTTCACGCTCGGTACCGGCTCCGGTCAGCCGCGCGGGATCATCACTGCCGTGTCCGCAGTGCCCGGCTCCGTCGTCACGGACGCCGGGACCGCCTACGCCACCGGCCAGCCTTACGCCGTACAGAACGCGCTCCCGCCGCGCTGGCGTCCGCGTGCCCAGTGGATGGCGAACTTGAGCGTGGTCAATGGCTACCGACAGGTGATCAAGGGAACTGGCATGACCGAGTCCGTGATCGACGACAGCGGCGAGATGCCGCGCTTGCTCGGATGGCAGCTCAACGAGAACAGCGCGATGGACGGAACGATCACAGGCAGCGCTGCCGACTACCTGCTTCTCGCAGGCGACTTCCGCCAGTTCGCCATCGTCGACCGCATCGGAACGACGATCGAGTACGTGCCGCACCTGTTCGGCGCCAACCGGCGGCCGACTGGTCAGCGAGGTTGGTACGCGTACAAGCGCACCGGCAGCGATGTCCTCGTGCCGGACGCGTTCCGGCTGCTCAACCTGTCGGCGTGACACGACCGCCTGGCTAGCCCGAGCGGATGAGTATGCAGTCGATGCGTAGAGATCTCCCGACGTCTGCATACTCGATCTCGCCGGAGCTGCATCACTATGCAGAAACTGGGGGGTGGATCTCCAACGGCCGCCGGCCGGGGGTCGACCACCGCATTTATCGACCTGTTTTCTCTCTACGAGGATTTCCGCAGGTCAGAGCTTGGTCACCAACGATACCCGCATAACCCCAGGTCAGGGCGCTGGATAGCCATGCATAGGTGGTTGCATAGATCCATGTATAGACATGCAGGTAGGCCACCGGTAGCCGCTGTGATCAACCGTCGACCTTGGGGTTCAACTCCTGGTACGCCTCGCGCAGTTCCAGCGCTTCGGGGAGCTTGCGGGCCTCGACATCCTTGACGATCTCCAGCACACGCCAGTGGTTCGCGGGCAGGAGCCGCCCGGACATGATCGCGGTCTGGGCCGCATCGCATGCTTCGTCGAGTCGACCACCGGAGAGCAGCGTCAGCGCAAGGTCGAGATGAGCGGTCACAGCACGGCGCGGCCACGCGGTCGAGTCGTCCCCCAACGTGAGTTGGGCGATCACCTCGCGTGCGGGGGCTTCGGCAGCGGGATCGCCGATCCACGCCAATGTGGTCGCCGTGTAGGACGTGACCTTCGCGACGTCGTACTGGTAGTGATGCTCCGGCCGTGCTCTCATCTGCATGGCGGACGCGAGTCGTTGTACGCGGTCGATCGCCTCGTAAGACTCCTGGCTCTGTCCGAGGCGGGCACGGGCTCGCCCTTCCTGCGCCGTGGCTTGGATCTCCGCCGAACCCCCTCGTGGGGCGACCGCCTGGGCAGCCTGTGACAGTTCAACGGTTCGTGAGTAGTCGCCGTTTGTGAGCGAGATCCACGCTTCGGTCTCGAACGTCCAGGCGTGGATCTCACGGTGCTCGGCATGCTGCGCGAGCAAGGCCGCTGTCCGCAGCCTGGACGCGGCCGCGCGCCCCTGCTTGAGATCGACATGCAGCGTCGCGGCGAGCAGGGAAAGCCAGCCGCTGATCACGAGCAGGCGCCGATGCTCGCTCAGCGTCTTGCGATCGTCCAGGAGCTTGGACGCGTAGGCCGAGTGCCTTCGCACGTCCTGCAGCAAGTCGGATGGAGGCGTTGTCTGGTAGTCGACCGCCAACTGATCGAAGGCGGCTTCCAGTCGGTCGAGGGTCTCGCTGCCAACGTCGCTGGCTTGGACGCGCCGGGCAAGCTCGAGCGCTTCGAGGTCGTCGTCAGTGCCGCCCCGTGCCCAAGGCGGCGGGTCGTCGGCACACGCCTCGGGCCTGGGGGTGGCCAAGGCTGCCAACGCGCCGCCAGCACCAACGAGCCGATCAAGGCCTGCGGCCAACTTCGCCGAGGGCTGCTGCTTTCCGCTCAGGACCCGGCTCACGTATGCGGTGTCGTAGTTGAGCGCGCGAGCCGCCCGACGCATGGAGAGGCCCTCTTCCGCGAGGGCGGCGCGGGCACGTGCTGCGAACTCGGTCATGGGGCGGGCTCCCGACGAGGCATTGACCGTTGACTTCCAGCTTAGTCAACACCGGTCAACTCGCGCCCTGTGCAGGGATGTCGAAGCATCGACAGGTACGGACCCCGGCGATCGCGGGCGGCGACCCCGGGGCGTGGCCAACCTGATGGAAGCAGGTCGACATGACCGACGATAGCCACACGCAGAGCAGCGAGGGAACGGCGCCCGTTGAGGTTGAGGTGCACCCCGTGGGCACCCTCGTCGTGGACACCAACAGGATGCGGCTCGGACGCCTGATGGGTCACGAAGGCCCCTACGTCCAGCTCCGTCCGCCGGGCGGCGGGCGCGAGTGGGACGCGAAGCCCGAGAACGTGCGGCGGGCGCACGACGATGAGCTTCTGCGCGTCAGCGTGGCCGAGATGAGCCTGACGACGCCGGGGCGGACGCCATGACGGTGAAGACGAAGGCGAGGGCCGATGATCTATCCCCTCAATGCCAGCTGGGCGAATGCGCACTGTGCCCTGGGGACAACGTCGAGGTGTACGTACCGGGCAAGCGCCCGCCCGCCGAGCCTCCACTCTTCGTGTACCGGTGCGCCCACGGCTGTGGCCACGGCCGTCGTCCCTCCCTGAGGACGACGTCATGACCAAGATCTGCCGAGAGTGCGACGAGCCGACAGACGAGCCGATCGCAGTCGCCTTGGAACACACGGCGTCCTGCGGCGGGCGCGTCGTCTACCTCTGCCCGCTGTGCCGCTCCGTGCTCGGGGTCGTCCCGCTGGACCAGCACCCGGCGGGCACGGGCGGACGCGTCCGGTACGAAGAGGAGATGCCCGCCTGAGAGCCCCCGGTCCGGCGCCCCGTGGTCGTCCGCCGGACCGGGACGTGAAGCGCCCCCTGCCCACAACGGTTAGGGGGCGCCGCCATGCAGACGGTTGGGCTGTGCCTACCGAGACATGCCGAAGGGCCAGCGCAAGGGGGGGTATGCGCTGGCCCTTCGGAGCACGACCGATCCGGGCTATCCGCCGTGGCCTACTTGCGAAGGCACAACGGGGGTAGTTCCGAAGTGGCCGGGCTGATCGGCGAACCGCGCGCCCCGGGGGGTTTGGGGCGTGCGGCCATCCGATCGGTGAGGAGTTCCGGAGCCAGAAGCTCCGGGTGTGTGCGCGAGGGCACGACCAAGACGGGGCTGGGGAGGCTCCGTCCCGGTGTCGCCCACAGTCCCCTGTGGGCGGGGTGTTTCTCTCATCTGCAGAAACCGTACGTCAGGTGGTGACGGGCCGACAGGCGGAACGACAACCCGTCATGGGGCCCGCACACGTTCTTCACACGCCCTGCCCGTCACCCCAGGTCACGGCTCTCTCACCGCGTGAGGTACACACACGTCAGGGCATGTGCGGATACATACGGAGCCGGGATCTTCCCGCTATGGGGTGATCCCGGCTCCGTTGACCGCTATCGGCGGCGCCCGCCGTGGTTCGGCCGCCGCCGACGGCGTCAGATGCGGGCGAAGGCCGCCTCGATGATGTCCAGGCCCTCGTTGAGGAGGTCGTCGCCGATCACCAGCGGCGGCAGGAAGCGCAGCACGTTGCCGTACGTGCCACAGGTGAGGACGAGCAGGCCCTCCGCGTGGCAGGCCTTGGCCAGGGCGCCGGTCGCCTCCGGGTTCGGCTCCTTGGTGGCGCGGTCCTTGACCAGCTCGATGGCGATCATGGCGCCACGGCCGCGGATGTCGCCGACGATGTCGTACTTCTCCGCGATGGCGGAGAGGCGGGACTTCATCGTCGCCTCGATCGCCTTGGCCTTGCCGTTGAGGTCGAGCTCCTTCATCGTCTCGATAGCGCCGAGCGCACCGGCGCAGGCCACCGGGTTGCCGCCGTAGGTGCCGCCGAGGCCGCCGGCGTGCGCGGAGTCCATGATCTCGGCGCGACCGGTGACGGCGGCGAGCGGCAGACCACCCGCGATGCCCTTGGCGGTCGTGATCAGGTCCGGGACGATCCCCTCGTCCTCACACGCGAACCACTGACCCGTACGGCAGAACCCGGACTGGATCTCGTCCGCGACGAACACGATCCCGTTGTCGTTGGCGAACTGCACGATGGCCGGCAGGAAGCCCTTGGCCGGCTCGATGAAGCCGCCCTCGCCGAGCACCGGCTCGATGATGATCGCGGCGACGTTGTCCGCGCCGACCTGCTTGGTGATCTGGTCGATGGCCTGCTTGGCGGCCTCGGGACCGGCGTTCTCCTCGCCCGTCGGCCAGCGGTAGCCGTAGGCCACCGGTACGCGGTAGACCTCGGGCGCGAACGGCCCGAAGCCGTTCTTGTACGGCATGTTCTTGCTGGTCAGCGCCATCGTGAGGTTGGTACGGCCGTGGTAGCCGTGGTCGAAGACGACGACGGCCTGGCGCTTGGTGTGCGCACGGGCGATCTTGACGGCGTTCTCGACGGCCTCGGCGCCGGAGTTGAAGAGCGCGGACTTCTTCGCGTGGTCACCCGGCGTCAGCTCCGCGAGCTGCTCGGCGACGGCGACGTACCCCTCGTACGGCGTGACCATGAAACAGGTGTGGGTGAAGTCGGCGAGCTGCGCGGTCGCGCGGCGCACGACGGCCTCGGCGCTGGCACCGACCGACGTCACGGCGATGCCGGAGCCGAAGTCGATGAAGCGGTTCCCGTCGACGTCCTCGATGATGCCGCCACCGGCACGCGCCGCGAACACGGGCAGCACGGAACCCACCCCACCGGCGACCGTGGCGGTCCGGCGGGCCTGCAGCTCCTGGGACTTCGGCCCGGGAATGGCGGTGACGACGCGGCGCTCCTGCGGAATTTCGGTCATGGAGGGCTCCTGGGGGTGGGGGCGTTACGGACGCACTGTTGCTTTCCTCGCAGGTTAGGGCCGCGGACCGGGGGTGGTCATGCTCCACGGGGGAGTCGTTGGGCGTGGCGGTTGTCCGTGGTGGACATAGCGGTACGCCCGGCGGAGTCAGGGGGTGGGCGCGACGCTCACGGGGCGGGCGCCGCCGGGCACGGAGACCATGCGGCGCGAGTCCTGATCGCCCGCGATCCACAGGCGCGTGACGTTGACATCGACGTAGACCCTCCAGGGGCTCGGCGTCAGGTCCCGGCCATCGACGGTGATCAGCTGAGTCTTGCCCCGGCTGCGGATCGTGCAGTCGACGGGACGCCACGGATGGGCGGCGAGCAGGCGGGTCATCCGCCGGGTGCTGACGAGCACACCGATGTGCAGCGGGAGCCCGGTCAGCTGCGCGATCGCGATGATCACGACAAGGCCGATCTTGTCGTGGCCCTCGTCGAGGGTGATCTCGGCGATCTGTACGGCGAGCAGCGCGGGCCAGATGAGCAGGAGGAGAGCACGGCGGCGCATGCGGCCGCGCATCGTGCGGGCCGTCGGCGGATGGGAGAGGGCGGGCCGCGTGCGGTCGGCGGTGTCCGGATCCGCCGCCGCGGGCGGAGCGTGGCGACGGCTCGCGACCAGGGCGCCGCGCTGCTGAAGGAAGAGCAGCCGACGGGGCGTCCCCGACCTGCCGTCCGGGCGTGCGGATACGGCGATGACCACATCGCCCCGCGGGTCGCCGCAGCACCACAACACACCGATCTCCGCGCGCTGTTCGGGCGTGGCGCCGGGACGGACGCGCCGCAGCCACCATCGTGCGCGGGGCTCGGCGACGAGGAGGAGCGGAAGCCGCGCGGCCGGGTCGTCGGGAGCCTCCGGATCCGGCACGGCGATCCAGGGTTTGTCGCTCGCCGCGGCCGGATGCGCCGACATCCCGTGCTCGGCGCCCTCGATCAGCCGCCAGGGGTGCCCGCGGAGGGTGCGCCGCATCCGGAATGCGCCGGGCAGCGTTCCCGCCAGAAGCATCAGGAGCCGGTACGGGGCATAGACGGTGTACGGGATGAACACCAGCGAGGCCAGGTGGAAGGTGTGCTGCGTGATGTCGAGCAGCACGAACCAGCCGCCGATCCAGGCGGCGAGGGCGAGGACGGTCCTGATGGTGTGCCATCTCAAGGCCCGACGGGTGGATGGGGCGTCCCAGGCGGTGGTGGGCTTCCCGGGCGGCGGCGCGGCGATCGGGGCGTGCTCCCGCGTTCCGACGGCTGGGTCGTGGTCCTCTATGTCCTGGTCCTGGTGATCGGCCATCGGACGACGGTAGCGGGACGGCGATGCGCGGCCCGGTTCGCTCCGCCCCGCACCGCCCCATTCCCGCAGGCCCGGCCGCGTATTCGGTGAACTCCCCCTGCGGGGGCACTAGATTGACCCGCGGAACAGCAGAGCGGCAGGTCAGGGGGCAAGGGTCATGGACTCCGACGGCACTTACGACGCACGCGGCACGCACGCCACACCGGTGCCGCGGCCGGCGGTGCCTCCGGGCTCCGCAGGTCGGCCGAGTGCGCCCGGTACGCCGCCGCGCCCCGCGCAGGCGCCGGGAGTGCCGCCGCAGCCCGACGGTTCCGCGTACCTGCGGTGGCTGCGCACGCCCCGGCCCGGTGCGCAGCCCGGCGTCTGGCGGTTCGGGCATCAGCCGCGGCCCGAGCAGGAGCCGGAGGTCACCCCGACGCGGCAGCTGCTCAGCGGGGCGCTGATCGCGTTCCTGGTGGGGTGGCTGCTCTGGTCGCTGCTGTGGAACGGCTATCTCGGGGGATGGTGGGTGCTGCCGCTCGAGCTGTTCCTGCCCGACGCCTGGATCTACACGGAGGACCGGATCGGCAACGCCGTCGTCTGGTACGGCTACTACACCCTCATCGTGCTCGGCATCATGATCGGCGTGGGCCGCATCGGCCGCTGGGGCGAGGTCTGGCGCCGTTTCGTCGCGCCCCGTTTCCGCCGGCCGGCCCCCCAGCAGCCGGCGCCCGCCCCCGGCGAGGACCCCGCCCAGTGGCCCCAACTGCGGGACGCCGGTGCGCAGGCGGCCGCCGAGCGGCTTGCCGCCGACGCCCGGGCCGGGCTGATGCGGGACGTCGACCACGCCCGGATCTCGCGGGCCTGGCGGTCCGTGCGGGCGGGGCGCAACACCATCGGCGCGTTCAGCGACTCCGTCGTACGCGACGGGGCCGCCGCCTGCCCGCACCCCTCCGGAGACCGCGACCTGCCCGCGCGCGCCGCACGCCACGACCTCGCCACGGCGCAGGTACGCATCGGCACGACCGTCGACGACCCGCGCAATCCGTATGCCTACCGAGGAGCGGGACTCGGCATCGGGCCCGAGCTCCTCGGTACCTCGCTGCTCGCCGTGGGGCCCGCCGGGTCCGGCAAGACCAGCAGCGTCGTCTGGCCGATCGCCGAGGCCCTCTGCCTGGGGGCGCTCGCCGGGCGGGCCGCCGTGGTGGTGGTCGGCGCGGCGGGCGCGGGGCTCGGGCCCGCCGAGGACTACGACGTCGTCGTACGGGTCGGGCATCCCGACTCCGTGTACGACCTTGATCTGTACGGGGGGACCGGCGATCCGGACGAGGCGGCCGCCGTGCTCGCCGAAGCACTCGTCGGCGATCTAGTCGACCCGCATCCCGGCGGTGACAGCCGCCGCTCGACGACCGTCCTCGCCCAGCTGCTCGGCCCGTACCACGCGGTGCACCGGCGCTTCCCTTCCGTGCCCGAGCTGCGCGCGCTGCTCGACGGCGCCCCCGGCCCGCTCGGCGCGCTGCGCAAGGCGCTCCAGGAGTCGGGGCAGGAGGCCATGCTGCGGGAACTCGACGCCCGCGAGCGGCAGTTGGGCCACCCCGGCGACCCGGGGGCCGTCATCGCCGACCGCATCGCGCTGCTCGACCGCCCGGCCTTCGCCTCCTTCTTCGACACGTCGGGCCAGGGCCGCCCCTTCTCGCTGCGGGCCCTCGACCACCCCGTACGCGTCCGCATCGACCTCCCCGAGCGCGGTCACGCCGACGCCTCTCGGATCCTCGCCCGGCTGATGCTGGCCCAGTTCATGGCGAGCGCCGCCGCCCGCGAGGACCGCTCGCTCTTCGCCTGCCTCGTCCTGGACGACGCGACGGGCACCATCACCCCTGAGGTCGTACGCCGGGTGCAGCGGCTGCGGTCCGCGAACGCCGGCGTCGTACTGACCCTGCGTACGCTCGACGACGCACCCCGCCCGCTGCGCACCCCGCTGCTCGGCTCGATCGGCTGCCGGATGGCGCTGTCCGGGCTCACCCCGTGGGACGGGCAGGACTTCGCCGAGGTCTGGGGCAAGGAGTGGATCGAGGCACGGGACGTCACCGACCGGCAGATCATCGCCGAGACCCCGCTCGGCAAGACCGTGCACATGCTGCGCCGGGTCATCACCGGCAACGCGCCGACCGCCCGTGCGGTGACCGTGCGGCAGGTCGAGCGGGAGCGCTGGTCGGCATCCGAACTGGCTCACGGAGTGCCCCCAGGCCACGCCGTACTCTCCCTCACCGACGTCCGCGGCGAGCACGCGCCGCCGCTGCTCGTGGACCTTCGGGGTTAGTCGCCGGGGCATAGGTAGGGATGTACGTACGGGGTAATCGGTCTCGTACGTACCGTACGGTGAGGCAGAATCGACACAGGTCGTTCATACGTAGCGGCCAAAAGATCCACATCTCGTCCGCGATTCGATGTACGGGCCGGACGGGTGCCCTCTCACCCGACGCCGTCGACTCCCAGACCTGCCACTGACCCGACCTGAAGGTCCCATGCCGCCCACGCTCGCCTCCCTCGTCCACCACTCCGCGCTCAAGCTGACCGTGCGCGCCGGTGAGGAGCATCTGGACGCGCCTGTGCGCTGGGCGCATGCCAGTGAACTCACCGACCCCGTGCCCTACATGGAGGGCGGCGAGCTCCTCCTGATCACCGCGCTCAAGCTGGACGCGGAGGATCCCGACGCGATGCGCCGCTATGTGAAGCGGCTCGCGGCGGCCGGCGTCGTCGGGCTCGGCTTCGCGGTCGGCGTGCACTACGACGACATTCCGCAGGCGCTGGTCGATGCCGCGGAGGGCGAGGGTCTCCCGCTCATCGAGGTGCCGCGGCGCACGCCGTTCCTCGCCATCAGCAAGGCCGTGTCGGCCGCGATCGCCGCCGACCAGTACCGCGCGGTGACGGCGGGCTTCGCCGCCCAGCGCGAGCTGACCAGGCAGGCGCTGAGCGACGGCCCCGAAGGGCTGCTCGCCGCGCTGGCCGGGCAGGTGGACGGCTGGGCGGCGCTGTACGACGCTTCGGGAGCCGTCGTCGCCACGGCACCCGAGTGGGCGTCCCGCAGGGCCGCCCGTCTCACCTCCGACGTCGAGCGGCTGCGGGACCGGACGGCCCCCGCGAGCGCGGTCGTCGCCGGTGCCGAGGACCGCGTGGAGCTGCACTCGATCGGCACCGGGCGGCGGCCACGCGCCGCGCTCGCCGTCGGCACGGCGTCCACCCTCGGCACGGCCGAGCGGTACGCCCTGCACTCCGCCATAGCGCTCCTGACCCTCACCACGGAGCGCAACCGCTCGCTGCACGCCGCCGAGGCGCGGATCGGTGCCGCGGTGCTTCGGATGCTGCTCGCCGGGGAGCCGGATCACGCGCGGACCGTGGCGGGGGAGCTGTACGGAGGGCTCCTCGACGCCCCGTTCCGCCTCGTGGTGGCCGAAGTACCGGCCTCCGCCCCCGAGGGCGGCGACCCGCTCGCCGGGCTCACCGACGCCGTCGAGTCGGCCGCCGCGCGCGCCGGCGAGGCGCTCCTCGTCGTGCCGTACGGCGAGCGGCTCGTGCTGCTCGTCGTGGACGGCGGGGCGGGGGCTGCGGCCTGCGTCGCCCACGCGGAACAGCTGGAGTCCGGCCGCTCGGAGGTGCGTGAGCAGGGCGCGGGCGACGACGCATCGCTCCTGATGGGGCTCTCCGCGCCGGCCGGGCCGATCGCGGCCGCCACGGCATACAAGCAGGCCGACCAGGCGCTGTCCGTGGCCCGGCGGCGGGGCCGCACGCTGGTCGAGCACGAGGAGCTGGCGGCGGGCTCCGTCCTTCCCCTCCTCGCCGACGACGCGGTACGGGCGTTCGCCGACGGGCTCCTGCGTGCGCTGTACGAGCACGACGCCACCGGCCGGGGCGATCTGATCGCCTCGCTGCGGGCCTGGCTGTCCCGGCACGGCCAGTGGGACGCGGCGGCGGCGGACCTCGGCGTCCACCGGCACACGCTGCGCTACCGGATGCGGAGGGTCGAGGAGATCCTCGGCCGCAGCCTGGACGATCCGGACGTCCGCATGGAGCTGTGGCTCTCCTTGAAGGCGACGTCGAGCGGCACGGAGTAGGCGCCGCCGGGTCATCGCCGGGTCATCGGCAGGACATCGGCGGTGCGCAAGCCCCCGGCCCCTGCCAAAGCGGCGCAGACCCCGTGTCCAACGCACCGCGTCGGACAAACGCCCCGCACCCTTACCGCCCCTACGGTGGGGAACGTACCCCCCAAGACACACCTTTCGCGGAAGGGCCGGGAATCGACATGACTTCCATCCACGCCTTCTGGCTCGCCGGTCGCCAGACCACCGGTGAGACCACTCTCGACGTCACTTCGCCCTGGGACGGGCGGCTCGTCGGCAAGGCGGCCGTCCCGACCGACGCCCAGGTCGAGGAGGCCGTCGCCGCCGCGTACGCCGTGCGCGACGAGTTCGCCGCGACCCCGGCCCACGTCCGCGCCGCGGCCCTCTCCCACGTGTCGAACCGCCTGGTCGAGCGCACGGAGGAGATCGCCCAGCTGATCTCCGCGGAGAACGGCAAGCCGATCAAGTGGGCCCGCGGCGAGGTGGGCCGCGCGGTCTCCGTGTTCCGGTTCGCCGCGGAGGAGGCCCGCCGGTTCAACGGCGGCGAGGCCCAGCGTCTGGACACCGACGCCGGCGGCCAGGGCCGCCTCGCGCTGACCCGCCGCTTCCCCAAGGGCGTCGTCCTCGGCATCGCGCCGTTCAACTTCCCGCTGAACCTCTGCGCCCACAAGATCGCCCCGGCCATCGCCGTCGGCGCGCCGATCATCCTGAAGCCGGCGCCCGCGACCCCCCTGTCCGGCCTCCTCATCGGCGAGCTCCTCGCCGAGACCGAGCTGCCGGCCGGTTCCTGGTCCGTGCTCCCCGTCGCCAACGACAAGATGCCCGCCCTGGTCCAGGACGAGCGGATGCCAGTCATCTCCTTCACCGGCTCCGACAAGGTCGGCTACGCGATCATGGACTCGGTGCCGCGCAAGCACTGCACCCTGGAGCTCGGCGGCAACGGCGCGGCCGTCGTCCTGGACGACTTCTCCTCCGACGCGGACCTCGACTGGGCCGCCTCGCGCATCGCGACCTTCTCCAACTACCAGGGCGGCCAGTCCTGCATCTCGGTGCAGCGGGTCATCGCCGACGCGTCCGTCTACGACCGCCTCGTGCCGCGCGTCGTGAAGGCCGTCGAGGCCCAGGTCACCGGCGACCCGTCCGACCCGGCCACCGAGGTCGGCCCGCTCGTCAACGAGGACGCCGCCAAGCGCGTGGAGGCCTGGGTCGACGAGGCCGTCAACGCGGGCGCGAAGCTCCTCGCGGGCGGCAAGCGGGACGGCGCCGCGTACGCGCCGACCGTGCTCGCCGACGTACCGGCCGATGTGACCATCGCCTGCGAGGAGGTCTTCGGCCCGGTCCTCACGCTCAAGAAGGTGGACGGCGAGGCGGAGGCGTTCGCCGCCGTCAACGACTCCAAGTACGGCCTCCAGGCGGGCGTCTTCACGCACGACCTGCAGACCGCCTTCCGCGCCCACCGCGACCTCGAGGTCGGCGGCGTGGTCATCGGCGACGCCCCGTCCTACCGCGCCGACCAGATGCCGTACGGCGGCGTCAAGCAGTCCGGCGTGGGCCGCGAGGGCGTGGCGTACGCGATGGACGACTACACGTACGAGCGAGTCATGGTCCTGACGGGCCTGGCCCTGTAAGGCACCTGCAAGCCACCCGCAAGACACTTCACGAACCGAACGGGCGGGGCCCCAGCGGGGGGGGGGCCCGCCCGTCGCGGGTGGGGGCGCCCCGGCGGCGGCGGG
>NZ_JBHYIG010000035.1:0-43731 GCF_042740015.1 Streptomyces sp. NPDC059037 | reverse complement strand
GCTCTCGGGGTGCCCCAAACCCTACTGAGTTCTAGTCCGGGGGCGCCCCCCCACCTCTCCTACGTAAATGACACCGACCCGCCATGCTCGCCTCGCGGCAAGTGGTCGCTCGTAGCGACGAAGGTTGGGCCCGGGGGCTTGGATCGGGCCGGTGCCACATCAACGGTAACAAACGATCCCCGTAAGGCAATTCCCGTCCCGACAAGTCCCTGAAGTCATCCTCGGATGTCAGTCTCGGAGCAGGTCCGGGACCCCGTCCGCGTCCGGCTCGTCGCGCTCGCCCGACAGGACCGTCAGCTGCTGGGTCGCGCGCGTCAGCGCCACGTACAGCACCCGCAGGCCCGCCGGGGACTCGTCAGCGATCTCCGCCGGCGAGACGACGACCGTCGCGTCGTACTCCAGACCCTTGGCCTCCAGGCTGCCGAGCGCGACCACCCGTTCGCCGAGCCCGGCGAGCCAGCGCGCCGCCTGCTCGCGCCGGTTCATCGCCACGACGACGCCGACGGTGCCGTCGACCTGCTCCAGGAGGCGCGCCGCCTCGTCGCGCACGGACTTGCCGAGGTCCCCGTCGCGTACGACGCCGAACCGCGGCTCCACACCGGTGGACCGGACCGCCGAAGGCGACTCGGAGCCCGGCATCGCGAGCGCGAGGACCTTGGCGGCGAGTTCGGCGATCTCGGCGGGGTTGCGGTAGTTGACGGTGAGCGTGAAGCGGCGGCGCGGGCGGGTGCCGAGCGCCTCGTCACGGGCCTCGGCCGCCTCGTCCGGGTCGGACCAGGAGGACTGCGCCGGGTCGCCGACGACCGTCCACGTGGCGTGCCGGCCGCGGCGGCCCACCATCCGCCACTGCATGGGGGTGAGGTCCTGCGCCTCGTCGACGATGACGTGCGCGTACTCGGTGCGCTCCGCCGCGAGCCGCTCGGCGCGCTCCCGCTGCGACTCCTCGCGCTGCGGCATCAGCTCGTCGAGGCCGGTGAGCAGGTCGAGGGGGTCCAGGTCCTTCTTCTTGCGGGGCTTGGGCGGCGTACCGAGAATCGCCTGGAGCTCGTCGAGGAGCGCCACGTCGTGCACGGAGAGCTCGTCCCGCTTGAGGGAGCGGGCCACCTTGCGGACCTCGCCGGGGTTCAGGACGCGGCGGGCCCAGCGGCCGAGGCGCCGCTCGTCGCTCATCGCGGAGAGCACCGCGCGCGGCGTGAGCTCGGGCCACCAGGCGTCCAGGAAGCGGATGAAGTCGTCCTCGGACGTGATGTCGTCGTCGAAGGACGAGCGGAGTTCGGCGGCGAGTTCGGGGTCGCTGTGGCGTCCTGCCGCGCCGGACTGCGACCACAGGGCGTCCAGGAGGAGTTTGCGGGCGCGCGGGCGCAGGAGGTTGACCGGGGCCGTGCCGCCCAGCGCGTTGCGGCGGATGCGGGTCAGCTGGTCGGACTCCAGCTCCAGGCGGCGGCCGAATGCCACTACCCGGAGGCGGGTGGGCGTCTCGGCGGGGACTTGCAGGTCCGATTCTTCCTCGCCGAAGGTGAGCTGCTCCGGTTCGGTGGGGGTGTTCGCCGTTGCAGTGTGCGGGTCCGCTGTGCCCACCCGTTCGGCCCTTGCGGAACGCCTGCCCACAGCTGTCGTCGTACCTTCGAGCGCGCCCCTCGCCGCCCTCCGCAGGACATGCAGCATCCGCGAAGAGCCCTTGACCCTTGCCACCGCCGGGGAGTCGTAGACCGTGGCCTCCGCGCCCGGCTCGTCGGCCAGGGAGCCCACCGCGCGGATCGCGACCTGGCCCTCCTCGCCGAGCGACGGAAGGACTCCCTCCGTGTAGGCCACGAGCAGCGGGGTCGGCGAGACGATGAGGATGCCGCCCGCGTACCGGCGGCGGTCCTGGTAGAGGAGGTACGCCGCGCGGTGCAGCGCCACGGCGGTCTTGCCCGTGCCGGGGCCGCCCTCGACGTACGTCACCGATGCGGCGGGCGCGCGGATCACCATGTCCTGCTCGGCCTGGATCGACGCCACGATGTCCCGCATCGTGTGGCTGCGGGCCTGGCCGAGCGCCGCCATCAGGGCGCCGTCGCCGATGACGGGCAGCGTCTCGCCCTTCAGGGTCGCCGTGAGCTCCGGACGCATCAGGTCGTCCTCGACGCCGAGGACCTGGCGGCCCTTGGAGCGGATGACCCGACGGCGTACGACACGGCCCGGGTCGACCGGCGTCGAGCGGTAGAACGGCGCGGCGGCCGGGGCGCGCCAGTCGATGACGAGCGGGGAGTAGTCAGCGTCCAGGACGCCGATGCGGCCGATGTGCAGGGTCTCGGCGATCTCGGCGGTGTTGTTCGCCGAGACCGCGTCCTCGGCCGGCTCGACCGACGTGTACGCGCCGTCCGGGCCCTTCTTGCCGTCCTTGCCGAGCAGCAGGTCGATGCGCCCGAAGAGGAAGTCCTCGAACTCGTTGTTGAGCCGGTTGAGATGGACGCCCGCGCGGAAGACCTGCGCGTCCCGCTCGGCAAGCGCGCCCGGCGTGCCGACCTGGGAGCGCTTGGCCGCGTCGTTCATCAGGAACTCGGCCTCGTGGATCTTCTCCTCGAGACGCCGGTAGACCTGGTCGAGATGTTCCTGTTCGACGCTGATCTCGCGGTCGCGTACGTCGGCCACCGAGGCCCCTTTCCTGCGTGCAGCTGCCCTACCGAGCAGCCGTCTACCGTACGCGAAAGGGGGCCCCTATGTGCACTTCTCCTGCGCGACGATCACGCGTCGACTACGCGTCCACCTCCACCAGACGCTTGCCGTCGAAGGTGGTCACCTCGAAGTGGTCGATGTCGTTCCGGTCCATCGCGGCGCCTCCGTGGACGTACAGCGGATTGCGCGCCCACTTGTTCGAGCTGTCCTCGATGCCGTAGCCCCACTTCGGGACGGACCAGGTGGTCACCGTCTCCTTCTCGCCGTCCTTGCCGACCGCGATCAGCGAGCACTTGAGCGGGCCCTTCACGTTCTTCAGCTCCAGGACCGTGTGCGTGCCCCAGGCCTTCTTCTCCGTGCCGACGGTGGCGCTGACCTTGGTCGTCGGGTCGGTGGCCTTGATCTTGTCGTCCATGTGGTTGAAGAAGGCGTCCTCGGCGGGGCTCGTGGGGTGCGGATCGCCCGCCACGTCCTTCGTGCCACCGCCGTCGTCGCTCACCGCGAGGACCGTGAGCGGACCGCCGATGATCAGCGCGGCGGCGGCCGCCACCAGGTAGAAGCCGCGCCTGCGCTTCTGCTCGCGCTTGAGGGCGACCTCGTCCACGAGCCGGTCCGCGAGGCGGGGGCTCGGCCGGGCGGCGAGCTGCTCGCCGATCTCCGGTACGGGGCGTACGCCGCGGGCGCCGGGGAAGTCGGCGAGCGCGGCCAGCATCGGCTCCATGCCGGAGAACTCCTCCAGCTGGCGCGCGCAGTACTCGCAGCCCGCCAGATGCGCCTCGAAGGCGGTCGCCTCCGCGTCGTCCAGGATGCCGAGGGCGTAGGCACCGACGGTCTCGTGCACATCGGGAGCGCCGTGCCCGCCTGCCGACTCGTACGGGAACTCGTTCATGCCGTCACCCCCCGCTCCTCCAGCGCCAGCTTCATCGAGCGCAGCGCGTAGAACACCCGCGAGCGCACCGTCCCACTGGGTATACCCAGCGTCTCAGCCGCCTCATTGACCGTACGCCCTTTGAAGTAGGTCTCGACAAGTACCTCCCGATGTGCGGGAGTCAGGTCCTCGAGAGCGTCCGAGAGAGTCATCAGCCACAGCGCCTTATCGATCTCGTCCTCCGCGGGGATGACCTCCAGCGGTGAGGGATCGACCTCCTGCGGCCGGGCCTGCCGGCTGCGGTGGCCATCGATGACGATGCGCCGGGCGACCGTCACCAGCCAGGGGCGTACCGAACCGGTCGCTCGGTTGAGCTGACCGGCGTTCTTCCAGGCACGGATGAGCGTTTCCTGTACGACATCTTCGGCGCGCTGCCGGTCTCCCGCCACAAGTCGGAGCACATAGGCGAGAAGTGGACCCGCGTGCTCGCGGTAGAGCGCGCGCATCAACTCCTCGTCGGGTCCACCACGTTGGACCAGGCGATGTCGGTGCGGTCGCCCCTGCGGGCGCTCATCGGCCACGGCGGAATCCTTGCGCACGTCTGCCTCCGGTGTCCGCACTTCGTCGGGCTCGTCTTGACTGGCTCACCCGGGATGTACGTGTGAAGCGGGGCAGGTGTTCAACCGCGTCACGAACTTTTCTGATCACGCCCTCGCCAGCGCCGCCCTGCGCCGGTGTCTGGCCACCCGCTCGCGGTTGCCGCACACCTCGCTCGAGCACCAGCGGCGGCGCCGCCCGCGCGATGTGTCCAGATACACGATGGGGCAGTTGTCGCCCTCGCACTGCCGGAGGAGGGCGCGCGCCGCGGGGTCGGTGAGCAGGTCGACCGTGTCGCGGGCGACCGCCGCGAGGAGTGCCGCGCAGCCCGGGTCGCCGTTCAGTACGCGGACGAGGGAGCCGTCGGGGCGCCGGATCGCGCGGGCGGACGGCGGGGCCGCCGCGGCGAACGCGTTGACCCGGGCGAGCGCTCCGTCGGCGGACCGCCCCTCCAGCTCGCCGCGCACCAACTGCCCGATGTGGCCGCGCAGTTCACGGAAGGCGATGAGCCAGCCGGGGCCCGCGCCCGGCAGCGCCGTACGGTCCGGGACGAGCCCGGCGCCCGCGAGCCAGGCGCGCAGCCGGTCCACCGAGTCGAGCCGCTCCGTCGGATGGGTCGTCGCCACGAGATCCAGACAGCTCCGCCCGGAGTCGAATCGCAGCTCGAACGTGGCCGGGTCCATGCCCAACGCCATGCGCCTGTCACCGCCTTGTGGGGTTACCGGTGAGTGCTCCCCCTACAGTGCCTGCCCTTGGGCGGGGGCGGAACCCGGCGTACAAGGTTGCGCCGCGTCATACGCGCATGCATACTGCATGCATGGTAGCTCTGCAGATTCGCGACGTGCCGGACGAGGTCCGCGACATACTGGCCGGCCGCGCCCAGGAGCTGGGGCAATCGCTCCAGGGGTACCTCCTGTCCCTCGTCACGGACGAGG
Source organism: Streptomyces sp. NPDC059037 (assembly GCF_042740015.1). NCBI lineage: Bacteria > Bacillati > Actinomycetota > Actinomycetes > Kitasatosporales > Streptomycetaceae > Streptomyces > Streptomyces sp. NPDC059037. The sequence goes on along the minus strand of NZ_JBHYIG010000035.1, from coordinate 38,676 downwards.
CGGCGCGGGCGAACAACATCGCCCTGCTCCGCACCTTCGAGAACCGCACCGACGGCGCGGACGGCACCATGGAACAGACCGTGGCGGAGATCGACGCCGCCAGGGCGGAGCGCGAGCGGTGATCGTCGTCGACGCCTCCACTCTCACGGAGGCGCTGACGGGCGACGGCCCCGCGGGCAAGTCCGCGCGCGCCCGGCTGATGCGCGACAACCACTGGGCGGCCCCGGAGCATCTCGTCGTCGAGACGTTTCACGCGGTGCGCGGGCGCCTCCTGGGCAGGAAGATCACTCAGGAGCGCGCGGACGCGGCGGTGGCCTCCTTGGCGAGCGCCGCCATCGAGACCGTGCAGGTGCAGCGACTTCTGCCGCGCATGTGGGAACTGCGGCAGAACGTGTCCGGCTATGACGCCGCGTACATCGCCGCGGCCGAGGCCTTCGCCTGCCCCCTCGTCACCGGTGACGCCCGCCTCAGCCGCTGCAAGATCGCGCGCTGCACGATCGAGGTCATCGGCTGACCGCGCCGCCTCACTCCGCGTACTTGGACCCGGCGGCCGGATCCAGCGCGAGCCGGTAGCCGCGCTTGACGACCGTCTGGACCAGCTTCGGGGCGCCGAGCGCCGTGCGCAGCCTGGCCATCGCCGTCTCCACCGCGTGCTCGTCGCGCCCGGCGCCGGGCAGCGCCCGCAGCAGTTCGGCGCGGCCGACCACCCACCCCGGGCGGCGGGACAGCGCCCGCAGCAGCGACATGCCGGCCGGCGGCACCGGACGCAGCTCGTCGTCGACCAGGACGGCATGGCCGCGGATCTCTATACGGTGCCCCGCGATGGGCAACGTACGGGCGCGGGAAGGCAGTTCCTGGCACAGGATCTGTACGAGGGGGCCGAGCCGGAAGCGCTCGGGCTGCACGGTGTCGACCCCGCGCGCCTGCAGCGGCAGTGCGGTCACCGGGCCGACGCAGGCGGGCAGCACATCGTGCTGCAGGGCGGCGAAGAGCTCGATGGACATGCCCCGCTCCTCGGCGCGGGCCAGCAGCGACGCGGCGGCGGGCGCGCTGGTGAAGGTCAGGGCGTCGACACCGCGGGCGACGGTGGCGTCGAGCAGCCGGTCGACGGGCCCGAGGTCCTCCGGCGGCATCCACCGGTAGACGGGCACCCCGACGACGTCCGCTCCCGCGGCCCGCAGGGACTCCACGAAGCCGGGCAGCGGTTCGCCGTGCAGCTGGAGCGCGACGCGACGCCCCGCGACGCCTTCCCCGAGCAGCCGGTCGAGCACCTCCGCCATGGACTCGGACGAGGGCGACCACTCCTCCGTGAGCCCGGCGGCGCGGATGGCGCCTTTCACCTTGGGCCCGCGGGCAAGCAGCTCGACCCCCCGCAAGCACTGGAGCAGCGCGTCGCCGAAGCCCCACCCGTCGGCGGCCTCGACCCACCCGCGGAACCCGATGGCGGTGGTGGCGACCACAACATCGGGAGCGTGGTCGATCAGCTCCTTGGTGGCGGAGAGCAGCTCGCTGTCGTCGGCGAGCGGGACGATGCGCAGCGCCGGCGCGTGCAGGACCGTGGCGCCGCGCCGCTGGAGCAGCGCGCCGAGCTCGTCGGCGCGCCGGGCGGCGGTGACGCCGACGGTGAATCCGGCGAGGGGGCCGTTCTGCTGGCTCGCGTGCATGGCTGCTCTCGTCCCGCTAGTACTGCATGGTGTGGTGCTCCGTGCTCCGGAGCCGCTTCGTATCCGGTCCGGGGTTGAATCCGGTCCGGGGTTGAACGAGCCTGCCAAGGGCCCGTGACAACCCCGGATCACCACGATGTCGTACGTGTTACGCCAGGCTACGGCGAGGCTTCGCTCAGACTTCCGCGTACGTGAGCTGGGGCTTCGCCTCGGCGTGCGGCTCGGCCGCCTCGGGGGCCGCGGTGCGGCGAAGGTATACGGCCCACGTGACGCAGAAGCACGCCGCGTAGAAGGCCAGGAAGGCGACGAAGGCGCCGGTCCCCGACCCCACGGTCTGGAAGGACTGCCGGAAGGCGAGGTTGATCCCGAGCCCGCCGAGCGCGCCGACGGCTCCGATGAGCCCCATCGAGGCGCCGGAGAGCCGCCGCCCGTAGGCCGCGGCTGCTTCCCCCTCAAGCCCCTTCTGGAGGGCCTTGGCCTGAAAGATGCCGGGGATCATCTTGTACGTGGACCCGTTCCCGAGCCCCGTGAGCACGAAGAGCACGACGAAGGCGGCGACGAAGAGGGCGAGCGACTCCCGCATGGAGGCGATGACGACGACGCCCGTGGCCGCGCCCATCCCGACGAAGTTCCACAGCGTGATCCTGGCCCCGCCGAACTTGTCGGCGAGCCGCCCGCCGACGGGCCTGATCAGCGAGCCGAGCAGCGGCCCGATGAAGGTGATGGAGGCGGCCTGCAGCGGCGTACGCCCGAACTGGGTCTGCAGCACGAGCCCGAACGCGAAGCTGTACCCGATGAAGGACCCGAAGGTCCCGATGTACAGGAAGGCCATGATCCAGGTGTGCGGATCGCGTACGGCTTCCTTGGCGGCCCCGGTGTCGTTCTTCACGGTCGCGAGGTTGTCCATGAAGAGCGCGGCGCAGACGGCGGAGACGAGGATGAAGGGGATATAGACCCCGAGCAGCACCCGCGGCCCACCGCCGGCCCCGATGACGGCGAGCCCGGCGAGCTGCACGACGGGTACGCCGATGTTGCCGCCGCCGGCATTGAGCCCGAGCGCCCACCCCTTCTTCCGCAGGGGGAAGAAGGAGTTGATGTTGGTCATGCTGGAGGCGAAGTTGCCGCCGCCGACTCCGGTGAGCAGCGCACACACCATGAAGGTGGTGTAGGAGGTACCGGGCTCCATGACGATGAAGGCGGCTGTCGTCGGGACGAGGAGCGCGCTGGCCGCGATGATCGTCCAGTTGCGCCCGCCGAAGCGGGCGACGGCGAAGGTGTACGGGACGCGGACGACGGCCCCGACGAGGGTCGCCATCGACACCAGGAAGAACTTCCCGGCGGGGTCGATCCCGTACTCGGGCCCCATGAAGAGCACCATCACGGACCACAGGGTCCAGATGGAGAAGCCGATGTGCTCGGAGAGGATCGAGAACACCAGATTCCGCCGGGCGACCCGCTCGCCTTCCTCCTCCCAGAACGTGTCGTCTTCCGGGTCCCACCGCTGAATCCATGACATGACAGGCCTCCGCATCTCCCACAGCTAGGGCTGATGGCCTCGAAGGTAGGGAGACCGGGTTTCAGCCCTGTGCCACGCGGTGACCGGCGGGGAACGTTGCTCTCACGTGGGGGTGGGGTGGGCGGTGAGGGCGGGGCTGTACGGATCAAGCCAAATCGACGTGACCTTCTGAAGTCAGACAAACACTCATGGTCCTCTTGCTCGTGGCCAGGCAGAAGCCTCAAGCCACAGAAACGGGAGGGGAGAGCGTGAAGCTCTTGAAGACAAAGCGCGCGCTGACGACTGTTTGCATGGTTGCGGCTGTCGGTGTCGCACCCATCGCCATGGCTGCACCGGCTGCTGCCGCGCCTTCGAATGAGGCCAAGGCGACACGGTGCATGGGCTACGTAGCCGTTGAGGGCTACGTAGTGGGGAAGGGTGTCAAGAAGGCGTGCCGCCAGACGGGTACGAACAGGGTGTCCAGGTGCAACACGCAGCTACAGGACCTAGGCGTCCGCCTTGCGCACGCAGCGAAAGCCTGTTCAAGGATCAGTTAGCCGCCAGAGCGGTTCAGAGACCAAGAGACCATGAGAGACCCTCGAAGCAACAGCTCCCGGCTGCGGTATCCGTGGCCGCCCACGAATACCGCAGCCGGTGCTGCTAGAGATCGTCCGGCAGCACACGGAACGCCTTGTGCTGCGTCAGGGGCAGGACCGTGCGGAAGTCCCGGCGATCAAGAGTGAGGATCGCATCCGTCTCGTACTCCTCCGCCAACGCCACATTCACCGCGTCCGCGAGATCCAGGGAGAGCGCCGCGTACCGCGCCTGAACTCGCTGCGCCCGGAGCAGCACGGAAGGCCCGGTCTCGGCGATCGCGAAGTCCCCACGATCGGCGGCGCCGACGATGTCCTCCAGCATGCCGCGCGTCCGCGCCGGTCCGAGCTCGCGCCGCCCCACGTGATCCAGCTCGGCCAGAACAAGCGGCGAGAAGACCGTGAGCCCCGCTTCCTCCATGGCCTGATAAGCCCGGTCACTGGACGGATGCGCGGTGTCGAAGGCGGCGAGAATCCCCGAGGTGTCCGCGATGAGGATCAATCCTCGTCCCCCGCCGAACCTCGCCCCATCGACTCCCGCACGATGGAGTCGGCACGGTCCGCGAGCGTCGGATCCCCGCTGTCGAACCGGCGCAGCCCCAGCGGCTTCCCCCGGCGCCGGTATCGCAGCGCCGCGAGATGGAGCGCCTCACGGATGATCTCGGCCTCGCTTATACCGCGCTCGGTGGCCGCTTCCTTGATGACGGTCATGTCCTCGGCGTCGGCGTAGACCATGGTCCGCTTCATCGTCATGCACATATGCTACCTCCGGCATATGTGGCTACCGTCGCCCCGGCTACGCGGACACCCGCACCGCAGGATCCAGACACCAGCCGAGGGCCGAAGGCCAGGCCCCGTACCCCGCGTCCAGATCCAGGTGCCCGCCACCCGGTACGACATCGCTGTCGAGCCCGAGCGGCACGCCGTACCGCGCGGCGGCACCGCCGGGACAGAAGGGATCGTCGTCGGCGGCAACGAGCCGGGTCGCACCGGCAGCACGGGCCACCTGCGCGGCACTGACCTCGGGCCCGCCGAACCCCGCAACTTCCGCGTACCGCGCAAGCACGTCGCCGGAGGGCGGCGCGACCAGCAGCACTCGCTCGGCGCGGCCCCCGCCACGGGCCACGGCGTGCAGCCACAACAGAACACCAAGGCTGTGACAGACGACGACCTGCTCCCCATCGAGAAGCCCCTGAAGCCGCCCCAGCCACACCTCAAGATCCGGCTCATCGGGATCCGGAAGCTGCGGATAGCTCACGCGAGCACCACGACCGGCGAGTTCACCGGCAAGCCACCGCTGCCAATGCCCTTGGGGCCGATGGTTCTGCCACCCGTGGAGGATCAGAAAGGAGGAGAAGGAGGAGAAGGAGAAGGAGGAGTGCGAGGCCGGAGTCATGACACCGATCGTCGAGGCGGCCGCCCATCAGGTCCAGTTAATGTTTCTGGATGGAACAGGTAAGCGGCACCTTCACGATGGACCTGCGCCGCCTAAGCGCCCTGCGCGAACTGGACCGCAGGGGAAGCCTGGCGAAGACCGCGGAGGCGATGCACCTGACTCCGTCAGCGGTGTCCCAGCAACTGACGGCCCTCTCCCGCGAATTGGGCGTACCCCTGATCGAGCGCCAGGGCCGCGGCGTCAGACTCACGGGCCAGGCACGGGTGGTGCTGCAGCACGCAGACGCGATAGCGGCGCAGCTGGAGCGCGCCCGAGCCGAACTCGCCGCGTGGGGCCAGGGCCAACGGGGCACCCTGACGATCGGCGCGTTCTCGAGCGCAATCTCAGGCCTGCTGCCGGCAGCGATGACAACCCTGTCCTCGACCCACCCCCACATATCGATCTCAGTCGTAGAAGCCGAACCCCCGGACCTCTTCACGCGCCTGGACGCGGGCGAGATCGACATAGCGGTGGCGGTGGACTTCGCACAGGCACCCCCGTTCACGGACCGCCGCTACACCCGGACCCCCCTCCTGACGGACATCCTGGACATAGCCCTACCGGCCAAGCACCGCCTGGCGCACCTCCCCCGCATCCCCCTGCGCGAACTGGCCACCGACCCCTGGATAGTCGGAGACGCCCGCAGCTGCTGCGGCGCGGTGACCCGTTCGGTCTGCGCGGCGGGAGGCTTCACCCCGGAGATCCGCCACGCGGTGAACGACTGGCAGTCCCTGGCGGCGCTGGTGGAAGCAGGCTCGGGCGTGGCCCTGATCCCCCGCCTCCTCCAACCCCTGCACCGCCCCGGCCTGGTACTCCGCACCCCCGAGGGCGACCCCCCGGTCCGCCATGTCTTCGCGGCGATCCGCTCGGGCGCGGAGCAGGACCCCGTACTGACGGCAACGCTGACCCACCTGACGCAGGCGGCAGCCACCCTTCAGGCGACAGCTCCCGCGCACTCCGCCCCCACCCCCACCTCGAACCACAACAACTTCCCCCCACCGCCGAAGAGTTGATCCCCGAGCGGCCACCCGCCCCAAGCATCAGCACACTGCCGTACGAGAAGCAGCCCACGCCCACCGTCGGAGTCCACCGGCGGAACGGGAGCCCCGAAGCCGCCGGGAGGCTTGTCGAAGGGAGCGGGAATGAGGGGACTGCTGTCCCACACCCCGACCCGAAGCCGCCCGGCCCGCACGGACCGCAACCGCAGCGAGGCGGGACCCTTGGTGTGCCGGTAGGCATTGGTGACCATCTCGGACGTCAACAGCTCAGCAACGTCGATCAGTTCACTCATCCCGTGCCCGTGGAGAGCGGCCCGCAAGGTCATACGGGCGACGCGGGGTGCTCTTGGATCGTGGGGCAGGTGAAGGGCGTAGGACCAGCCTTGGGGCGGGGCTACCGTGAGCATGAATGCCTCCTAAGGAGAGGGAACTCTGTGCGTTCGCGGGCCCGCGGTGCGGTGGCGATGCCACGGTGGTGGTGCTCTTCCGCCTTGCAGAAGCCACGAGTTGAGCGGTTCGTGAATTACGGTAGAGCAGAGAGTTAGATACTTCTCACTAGATACGCGAGAAGCATCCCCCGTTCACACGTGTGAGGGACGAGCGGACCTCAACGCCGCCTGAAAGGAGGCACTTTGCCGCCCACCAGCAATCCCACGTTGCGCCAGCGGAGACTGGGCGCCGAACTGCGCAAACTCCGCGAACGAGCAGGCCTCACCGCCACGCAGGCCGCCGCGCACCTCGGCGTCAACCAAGCCCGCGTCAGCATGATCGAGACGGGCCGCACCCCGGTCAGCGCCGACCGCGTCCGCGCCACCGCCCGCGCCTACACATGCACCGACGACTCTCTGGTGGACGCCCTGGCAGCTATGACGGGACGGCGCACTCGCGGCTGGTGGGAGGGGTACCGCGAGCACCTGCCCGTCGGCCTTATCGATCTCGCCGAGCTTGAGCACCATGCGACCGCACTGCGAGTGGCTGTTGTCATCCACATCCCGGGGCTGTTGCAAACAACCGACCACACTCGCGCCCTCTTCAACCAAGCGGTCCCGCCGCTACGGCAGTACGAAATCGAGCACCGCGTCACGCATCGCATCAAGCGACAGGGCATCCTGCACCGAGACAACCCACCCACCTACAGCGCAGTCATCCACGAGTGCGCATTGCGCATGGGGTACGGGGGCCCTCCAACGGTCCGCGCCCAGCTCCGGCATCTCCTGGATATGAGCGAACTCGAACACGTCACCGTGCGAGTCATCCCCTTTGGCAGCGACAGCTTCCCGGGCACGGGCCAATCCGTCGACTATGTGGCGGGGGCGGTTCCGCAACTGGACACCGTCCAGCTGGACACCCACCATGGCTGCGAATTCCTGGATGCCGAGGCACAGTTGGCGAAGTACCGGTTCGTACTGGACCGCATGGAGACAAGCGCACTGAAGTCCACCGCATCACGCGACCTCATCCACAGCATCGCCAAGGACATCTGAAGGGTTTCGTCCGTGACCGACCACGAGTGGCAGAAGTCCTCGTTCAGCCCGGACGCATCGAACTGCGTCTACGTCGCTACCAGCCCGGACGGCACCATCCGCCTCCGCGAAAGCGACGACCCGGACATCATCATGACCACCACCCCGGACCGCCTCCGCACCCTCATACGCACCCTCAAGACGACCCGACACTGAGGCTGCCCTACGCCCGAACTGCATTGGCGGCGATCTCCATCGTGAGAGTTCCACAGGTCCGTACCCATGCATGGGGCAGCGCCCAGCAGTCGCGGCCCTGCTCGGCTCGGACCAAGCTCGGAATCCAGCCGGGGCGGGACGGAACGCCCAGACGGTGCGCATGGCGAATATGACGTGCCTCTAAGGTGCTCAGCCCCTTTCAGCACACCCTCTCGACGCCACGCCCCTTTCAGTCTGAAATGCCGCGTTCAATCACGAGTGCGCAGACTGTGAACCTGCGATGCATGCGATACCAGCCAACTCACTGCCCCCGGACTGGGGCGGATTGTTCGCATGAAAGCATTTGCACCTTGGGCATCGTCAGTTGCCCAAGACACCGTCGCCCCAACTGGAGTCAGAAGTGAACCGCCGTTTCCTGCCCGTTGCGGTCGCGATCACCGCAACCACCGCACTCTTGCTGACCGGATGCGGTTCCGGCGACAGTGACGCTGACTCGGCCGACAAGATCAAGGGTGCCGAAGGCAGAGACAAGGACGCTTCAGCGTCCGCCGACGCGTCGGCGAAGCCGGACGGGGCCAAGCGGCCGGAGGTCAAGCTGCCGAAGTCCTTCCAGGTGGAGTTCACCGGGTGGACGAACAGCGACCCGAAGCTGCAGGCGATCATGGACGACGGCAAGGAGCGCCTTCTTGCCTCGTATGCCGCGATCATCAAGGGAGACCCGCAGCACAGCGCCCTCACCTACTACAGCGAGAGCGACGCCCTGCGGACAGGAACTGCTTGGGTCAAGGGTTTCACGGACAAGAACCTGGTCCTGATCGGCAAGGGCCGGGTGTACCAGCCGCAGCCCCGCATCAGCCCGGACGGTTCGGGAACCCTCTTCTACTGCGTAGACGAGGGCAAGGGGTCCACCAAGGACAGCAAGACCGGCAAGGTCACCGCCACCCCCGCCGACGACGCCTTCGTGCTGTACCGGACCAAGCTGCGCAAGACCGATGACGGCATCTGGAAGACCACGATGGTCCAGACAGAGCGGGGAGCCTGTAAGTGAGGAGGTCGTCCCATCGCACGGTGGCGCTCACCGCGGCCTCCCTGTCGATCATGCTGCTGACACCGTCGGCCGCCTTCGGCTGGGGGGAGGACTCCGGCGAGGGCAGCAAGCCGCCCGGTGACGACAGCGCTCAAGGCACAGCCAGCGGACCGGAATTGGGGGCCGAGGTCACCCGATCCCGCATCGTCGTCAAGCAGTCCGGCGGCGGCACGGCCAAGCCGGCCGCCGGTGGTCTCGCCTCCGTGGACCCGAACTGGAAGCCCCCAGCCTGCTGGTACGAACCGCTCGCGACGCCGGAGCAGCTCAAGGACGCGACGGAGCAGATGAAGAAGGGCGACCTGCTCTCCGTCAACTTCGGACGCCGCTGGGGCAAGGACTTGCTCGTCGACGCATTCGACAAGGGCGAGCCGACCTTCACCGACACACCCACCAAGAACTACAACGTGGGCGAGAAGGGCATGTTCTGGCGTGCGGTAGCCCGCGGGGACCGCGCGAATGACCCGGAAATCCTGGACTGCTCAAAGAACATGTTCTGGCAGGACGCCGGCACCGTTCCCGACGACCCGAACGCCCCCACCCCCGAGGTGCTGGCCGCCTACGCCTACGACAAGATCCGCGTCCCGGACACCGAGATCGAGCTGAAGCCGCAGGGCAAGTCGACGGTGAACCTGCCCACTTGGGTGTGGCTGGACAAGGCAGTCTTCAAGGACGTCACGGTGCGCGCCGAACTCCCGAACACCCCGCTGTACGCGGTGACGACCGCGAAGCCGGTGGCCCTGCACCTGGAGCCGGGCACCGACGACGCCAAAACCTTCCCCGCCTCCGGCGACTGTCCGGTCAACGAGGACGGCAGCATCGGCGCCCCGTACACCGAGGGCGCGTCCAAGCAGGACCCTCCTTGCGGCATCGCGTACCAACGCGCGACGAGCGGCGAACCGTACCAGCTGAAGGCTTCCGTCACCTGGGAGATCTCCTGGAAGGGCACGGGCGGAGCAAAGGGCGATCTACCGAACGGCACCTTTGAGACCACGCAGAACAGGAACGTCCAGGAGATCCAGTCCATCAACCGCTGACCGGGTGAGCAGATTAGTGCTCCGGCCAGTCGTGCTGCTGATGCTGAGGCACACGTTGCGCAGGCGGGGAATCGAGAAACGGGGAGATGCACGTGAGCGACCTCTATATCGATGGCGAAATGCTGGACCGAGTACGCCGCAATCTGCGCAACATCGAAGATCTCCTCGGAAAGCCGATTCGCGCGATGGCCGATATCGACGCGAAGGCCATGGGAGCCACTGAACTCGAGCGCCGCATGGATGAGTTCGGCGACGAGTGGGAATATGGCATCAGCCAAATGAAGAAGTTCGCCAAGGGGGCAGCGAAGACGCTGGACACGATCGAGAAGTCATTCAACAAGCTCGACGTAGATCTGGCCGCTGAACTGTCGAAGGCGGCGAAGAAGAAGTGAGCGCTCCTTCCGTCGACTCCTTCCCAACCCTCGGATTCGTTCCGTGCCCTGGTGACCACGATTCGGTCGATAAAGTGGCCGACGCGATCCGCGAGACGGCTGGCGCGCTCGGTGAGATCAAACGAGTCCTCCGGGGAGCCGACGACGGCGAATGGCGCGGGAAGGCTGCCATCGCCTTCCGGGAACTACTCGATGACGATTTTCGCCCGAAGATCGATGACGCTTTCGACTCCTTCGACGGCGCCAAGGATGTGGCCCGGGGCTGGGCCGACTACATGCGCGACAAACAGAAGGTGGCGCGCAGCCTAGAAAGAGAAGCCGCCGAGGCCCAGCGCACCACTGCCAAGGAGAAGGCCAAGGACAAGCCCGAGTCGGGCCAGAAGAAGGACTCACCCAACGGCACGCCTGATGAGACCGACCCTGTCGAAGAAGTGCGCAAGCGGGCACGGACCCTTCACGGAAATTACGAGGAAGGAGGGAAAGCCGCAGCCGGTCGCCTCAAGAAGGCCATCGACATCGCCCCGAACGAACCTGGATTTTGGGAGAAACTCGGAGACAGAATCGGTGGTTTGCTCGATAAAATCGGTGACTTCCTTGCCGACTTGCACGACTACGCCATCGAGTATCTGGGCAAGCTCGCCCCTCTGTTGGACCTGATCGGGGACATCGCTGGCCTGCTTAGCGCCCTCACTGGCCTCCTCGCCTTTATTCCAGGTCTCCAGTTCCTTGCAGCCGCCTCCCTGTTCCTTTCGGGAACGGCACTCGCCGCGCACTATCTATCGGCAGTCGGTACGACCGGAAGCTTCGGCAAGGCCCTGGTGACCAAGGACGTCATCATGGACGCTGCAGGATTCGGCCTAGCCAAGGTAGGCAGCAAGATCGGCGACGACGTTCTCACCGCAGCCAGACTGGCGGGGGGAACACGCATGGCGCGCCAAGCCGTAGGCCCGGACAAGGAAGTTCCCTTCGGGTTCTTCCATCTTGCGATGGGTGGATCCAGCGCTGCCGGAAGTAGCGGCGGCTATGCCATGAGCCAGAACGACATGACCTCACGCACTGCGGGCTTCTTCATGACCTGGACAGGCAACGTCATGACGGCTGAGGGCGGCGGCGACGCCATTGAGACGGTGGGCAAGATCGCCAAATGGGAATTCGGGCCGACCACGCAGAAGCCGAAGGTAACCGAATGAACAGCCCCGCCACGACCGCTCCCACCATCGAGCCCGGCTTCATCAAATTTTTCGTCCCGCCGGACTGGTTCGATCTCATGGCCGATGGGGGCGACAGGCAAGCAACTCGAGCGCGCTGTGCCGAACTCATTCGCCTTACCTATCCGGACACTCCGGACGAGCGCAGGGAGGAGTTCACCGACGTCCTGATGTTCCGCTACGACCACCTCTTCGCCAACGGCGTGCTGATGAACGGGGTAGTTACCGCTCCCTTGCCCAGCACGGGCGCACAGGTGGTCTGGCAGGTCTACGCGGGTATCGTTGCCGTCCCCCCAGGGCCCCCTGAACTCGACCTCGGTGCACTCCTGTCCCGCGTGTTCGACGAGGCGTTCCTGGAGGGCATGGCTTATGTCGAACGATTCACTACGGACATGGGCATCGGCGTCGGGTTCATGGCACAACCTCCGGTGGAGGTTCCGACGGGCTGGGAGATCGATGTGCCGCCCAACCTGAGAACGGGGCTGGCCGGTGTGCTGAGCTGTCCTCCGGAAGGAGGCAGGGGACTCTTGGTCATGGGAACGTGCCTAGATCCCGATCAGGTCCGGGAACTAGCTGGCCTGGTCGCCGTCATAGCCGGACACTCGGTCTTCGTGACTCCGGAAAGCAAGTGACCTGACCGACAGGGTGACAGAGGAAGCAGATGACCGACACCACCAGCGACCGCCCCTCGACGAGACGCTCGCCCATGCGTGCCGCACCAATGCCTGACCCGCCCGGCCCTCCCGAGTCCTGGCCCGATCGCCCCGAACTCCTGCGCGCTCAGACACAGGCACTCGACACACTGGTTCGCGAGGACCTTTCAAGGGTTCGGGCAGCCGCCTTCTTCCTGTGCGCGCTAGCGGTCTCCTTCACGGGGATGGTCGTGCCGGCCGTGATGACCGACACCCTCATCTCAGACACGAGCGACACTGTCGACGTGGCGGTGTCCGCGGTGCTGTTCGCCGTCCTGCTCGCGGTCGTCACTGTGCCTGCGCTACTGGTCCTGCGCGCCTGGCGAATCCGAGCCAGGCGGCGCTGGCACTTGCTGCGCGAGTGGGCTGCCGTGGACCGGGGGCACGACGCACAGTTCCCCACCGCGTACGGGACGCAGACACCCCACGCGCGATTCCTCAACGCGGGACTCGTTCTCCTCCTGTTGATCACTCTCGCGGCGGCCCTGATCGCATCTTCGGCCGACCCGCAGGCCGCCGCAGCTCTGCCCGGCGTGCTGGTCGCCGGGCTGTTCACCTGGGCGCCGATCAAGAAGTACGCAGCTCGCTACAGCTGGGCCGCACGGGAACAGGCGGTACGAGGGCGCGCGCGCATACGCCAGCTTCGCCGTGAGCAATTGGCGGGAGAGAAGCCGGTCCAACGGTCCGTCATCCACCCGGCGCTGCTCTATCTCGCCTCCCTCAGCCCGACGATCATCGTCGGGATCGTCTATGTCGTCGCTCGTCCGAAGAACGCCGCCGTACTGGCTGCCCTCGGGCTCTTCGCGCTGTCCTTCCTGGTACTCGGAGCGCCGCTGGCCCAGCTCAAACGACGCCGGGAGAGTGCTCTGCTCGCCGAGACCGCGAATACCCTCCGGCCGTCCTTCACTGCCGGGACGGCCGTCAATCCCGTCCGCTACGGCCTGAACACACTGCCCGAGCGAAGCGACGCGGCGCCGTCCACCTGGGATGCCGGTCCGCCTCGCACCGGCATTCTGGCCATCCAACCGGGGGCCCTGCACCTGCGTGGCACGGACGGCAGCGCCCTTGCAATCCCCTTCGCCGACCTAGCCGGTGTCGTCTTCCTGCCGCCCACCGCCGCCTGGCTTCACCCCAGCATCGACCTGCTTCTGCGCTCAGGCGAGGGCATCGAACTCAGCTCTCCTTTTGCCAGGGACATCGCTGTTGCTCTCGCTGACTCAGGAGTACCAGCGGCGCCGATGTGATCTATGTTCGGCATTCACCCCAAGTGCGTGTCCCCCAACGACACCAACAACCTCCGCAAGGCCCCGTCCAACGCCCGTCGATCCTCGGCCGACAAAGCCGCCAACATCCGCTCCTCGTTGGCGACATGATCGACCACCGCCCGATCGACCAACTCCATCCCCGCCCCCGTCAGCCGCACACGAATCGCCCGGCGGTCCGCCGGGTCAGGGTGGCGTTCGATCAAGCCCTTGCGTTCCAGCTTGTCCAGGCGGTTGGTGATCGCGCCTGACGTCACCATCGCGGACTTCAGGAGGCCGCCCGCCGTCAGTTCGTGCGGGGCGCCGACCCGGCGGAGGGTCGCCAGGACGTCGAACTCGGCGAATTCCAGGCCGTGTTCAGCGAAGATCGGTTTCATGCCTTTGCTCAGCAGGTGGTCCGCCCGTTTGATGCGGCCCACCAGGGCCATCGCGTCCAGGCCCGCGGCCGCCATGTCCGGGCGCTCGCGGTGCCACTGAGCTCGCAGCTCGTCAATGGCGTCGGTGCCTGCCACCTCGGGTCGCCGGTCCGTCTCCTGCTCAGCCGCCACGCCTGGCTCCTTCCTCGTCGTCGAAGCCCCCGGCTCCGGATCACCAGATATCTCAACGTTCAGATACTTGACGTTCGCAGACCCTGGGGTCCATATTTATCTCAACGTTGAGAATAACAGCGTTGAGGGGAAACGAGGGGAACCGATATGCACACCACCGCCAGGACCGCCAGGACCGTCAGCACCGTCAGCACCTCCACCGGCAGCGCCACCCGCAGCCCCCGCACCTCCGCCCTCGCCGCCGCGGGCCTCGCCGCCATCGGCCCCGCCACCTGGGGCACCACCTACGTCACGACCACCGAGCTGCTGCCCCCTGACCGCCCGCTGCTCGCCGCGGCGCTCCGCGCGCTGCCCGCCGGGCTCATCCTGCTCGCGCTCACCCGGCGGCTGCCCACCGGCGACTGGTGGTGGAAGGCCGGCGTCCTCGGCCTGCTCAACTTCGGGGCGTTCTTCCCGCTCCTCTTCTTCGGCGCCTACCACCTCCCCGGCGGCGTCGCCTCGACCATCAGCGCCGTCATGCCGCTGCTGGTCGCGGGATTCGGCATCGGGGTACTGAAGGTGCGGCCCACGCGTCGCACCCTCGCCGCCGGGCTCGTCGGAGTCGCGGGCGTCGCCCTCCTCGTATTGCGCGGCAACGCGTCCGTCGACCTCGCGGGAATCGTGGCCATGCTGGTCGCCACGACGCTGATGGCCCTCGCCGTCGTACTGAGCAAGCGGTGGGGACGCCCGGAAGGCGTCTCGCTGCTCGCCCTCACCGGGTGGCAACTGACCGCCGGTGGCCTGGTGTTGGCACCCATCGCCCTCACTACCGAAGGACTCCCCGACCACTTCACCGGCGCCAACCTCGCCGGCTACGCCTACCTCGGCATCATCGGCACCGCCATCGCCTACGCCCTCTGGTTCCGCGGCATCGAGCGCCTCCCCGCCTCGTCCGTGTCGTTCCTCGGACTCACGAACCCCGTCGTCGCCACCCTCGCCGGACTGGTTCTGCTCGGGCAGACCCTCACCCTCTGGCAGGTGGGCGGGCTCGTCCTCGTCGTGGCGAGTGTCCTGGTCGGGCAGGGTCGCCGTCCGGCCCGACAGCACCCGTAAAGCACTCACGTACTCACGGCACACTCACGATCAACCACCCCACCGCCCCACCACCCAAGGAGCACTCCCCATGCGCATCACCGTCTTCGGAGCAGCCGGAAACGTCGGCAGCCGCGTCGTCACCGAGGCCCTCACCCGCGGCCACGAAGTCACCGCCGTCGTCCGCGACGCCGCCCGCTTCGGCGAGCTGCACCCGGGCGCCGCCCACCGCACCGGCGACGCCCAAGACCCCCAGCGGATCGCCGAGTTGAGCGCCGGCCAGGACCTCGTGGTGAACGCCACCAGACCCGCCCCCGGCCGCGAACCCGAACACGCCGCCATCAGCCGGGCGTTGCTCGCGGGACTCGCGAACATCAACGGCGTACGTCTGATGATCGTCGGCGGGGCCGGCAGCCTGACCGTGCCGGGCAAGGAAGGCGTCCTGGCGATCGACGACCCCGCCTACGTCCCCACCGCCTGGCGGCACATCGCCCTCGCCTCCAACGATCAGTACGACGCCGTCCGCACCGCCGACACCGAGGTCGACTGGACGTATCTGAGCCCGTCCGCCCTGCTTGAGCCGGGCGTCCGCACCGGCGTCTTCCGGCTCGGCACGGATGAGCTCATCGTCGACGCCGAAGGCAACTCCTCCCTCTCCATGGAGGACTTGGCGGTGGCGCTCCTGGACGAGGCCGAACTCCCCAAGCACCGGCGCACTCGCTTCACCGCCGGGTACTGAACGGCACAGAGCCCTCGGCCGCAGCCGCATGGTCAACCGCCGCAGCGGCCAGCGCCCGGATGATCGGGTGGGGCCGAGTGCCGTCGCCCGCGAGCTCGGGCTGGAACAAGGTGGCGAGGAAGAACGGGTGGTCCGTCAGCTCGGCCATACGCACGTCGCCCGCCTCGTCGACGCCGCTGAAGCGCAGCCCGTGCGCACGCAGCACATTCAGATAGGCCGGGCTGAGGCCGTACGAGCAGTGGTACCGCTCGACAGTCCGCTCAGCACCCAGGACACGCTCCGCCAACGAGCCCGCCACCACCTTGACCACGCCTTCGTGACCGACCAGGGAGCAGGCCAGGGGGACGACGAGCAAGTCGTCCCCCTCCGGTCGGTTCTCCGCGTGGTCAACACCGGAGAGCCCGCACACGCCGCGCGCGAACTCCAGAAGCGCGTGCTGGAAGCCACCACACGTACCCAGGAACGGGATCCCCTGCTCACGCGCGGTGCGGGCCGCCGCGATCGCCCCGGCTTCGCTGCGATAGGGACTTCCGGGCACAAGCCAGATGGCATCGAACCCGCTGAGACCGTCGGCGTCTTCCGCGTCCTGGGTCGGTATCCAGTACGCGTCCAGGACCAGCTGGTCGCGCTGGGCCAGCGCGTCGAGAAGGCCGGGGATACGAGTGTGGGCCCGCACGCCGGGCGAGCGGTCGCCCACCAGCGCGAGGCGGGCCGTCGAGATGTTCACGTTCACGGGCTCAGACATGCGAACATCCTGACCTGGCGACCGAGTTCAGCACCAACGATGATCCGCGACCCTCCCATTAGCAATACTGATGGCAATGCCGGTGGCAATACTGACGGGCATGGATCCGCACCTTCTCCGTACGTTCATTGCCGTGGCGCGCTGCGGTTCCTTCTCCGAGGCGGCTCGCGAACTGGGCTACACCCAGTCGGCGGTGTCCCAGCACATCGCCGCGCTCGAAGGCGACCTCGGAGCGGTCCTGCTCCAGCGGCGACCGGTCTCTCCAACAGGCGTCGGCGTCCGGCTCCTTGAGCACGCAGGGCCGCTGCTGCTGCGACTGGACGCGGCCCGCGCGGACATCGCGCGCCTCACCGCGGCACCTGCGGCCCGCATCGTCATCGGTGTCTCGCCTCTGGCCCTGACGCCACAGCTCACCCGAACGCTTGCCGACATACGCCGGACGCAGCCCCTTTGGGAGGTGACGGTACGTGTCCTGAGCCGCGAGGTCATCGCCCGCCAAGTCGCCACCGCAGCACTGGACATCGGCCTGGTCGACGGCGTGGCCGCGCCCAACGACCCACTGCACCTCCCCGACGTCGGCCCACTCACGGCGACAGCTGTCACTGAACAACGGCCGGCCGTCGCTCTCCCCGCTCAGCACCCACTGGCAGGCGGGACCGGCCTCCGCCTGGTCGACCTCGCCGACGCCCGCTGGATCGACGCCCCCGACACCGCCATCCCACTGCCACAGCTCCGCACCGCGAGCGGAACCGACGGCTTCCGCCCGTCCTTGCGCTACGAAGGAACCGACGTACGCGGACTCCTAGCCCTCACCGCTGCAGGACACGGACTCGCCCTCCTACCCCAATCGGCGATCGAAGGCATACCCGGCACCAAGGCGGTCCCCGTCTCCGCACCACGATTGGTACACCGCACCGAGGCCCTGCACAGCAACGCGGCGGACGGTCCCCCGGCACTCCTCGCGGCAGCTCTCAGGCGGGCCGCGGGATGACGTCGGCGAGCGGATCATCGAAGCTGACCAGCTCCGCGACCTGCCCGAGGATGGCGCGGTAGTGCTCCCGGCGAGCGACTTCGGCGGTGGTCAGGGTGAGGATGGCAAGCCGCCTGCCCGCCGGGTGCGGAAGGTGGGCATGAATCTGGAGCAGCGGCTGCTGCGGGAGGCCGCTGCCGAGGGAGGGCGTACGCACGGTCTCGCTTACGGACGCGGGCCCGCAGGGCAGTTCGACGTACTCGACGTGTGTGTGCCCATCGGACGACGCGACGGCACGGGCGGCGGTGATGGCGGGCGGGGCGAGGACGATATCCCGCCAGGAGAGGGTAAGGAGGGAGAGCAGCAGCGGGCCGCCTGTTCCGCCCACGTCGTCGTCGCGATGCAGCCCCACGGAACAGTGCACTGTCCCGGCTTGGCACAGGGCTGCCAATATCTGCTGCCCTGCGGATAGTTGGGCGAAGAGCTGCTGGCGCGCAGCCGTGCCATCGGGAGCCGCGTCGAGGAGCGGGGCGAGGACGTTGCGCAGCTTGTCGGTGGCTGGGGAATCCTGCGGGGCGAGGAACACGTCGAGCGGGATGGCGGTGAAGCCGGCCGGTTCGACGAACCAGATGTCCGCGTCGGGGTCTTGGGCGGATTCGTGGAGGGTGAAGTAGGGGGTGGAGGTGTCGCTACTCATGGGGGCATGCCTCTTCAGGGGCTAGGCCGGGTAGATGCCGACGCGTCGGCCGCGCTCGATGTCCTCGGGGGTTGCGCCCCAGTCGGAGAAGTGGCGGCCGCCCTCGGCACTCATCTGCTGGTGAAGGACTTGGAGACGCCGGGGTGCTTGGCCGCTGGCTGTTGGAGCGGCGATGAGCCCAATGAATCGGGGGTCACCGGCGAACCACACCACCTCGATCTGGGCCTTCAGCTTGGGCTTGGCGCGGGGGGCCATTCTCCGGCTCCACCACTCCGTACGCATGTGCTCGCCGAAGACCAATGGCAGTTGCTGATCCGGGTGTGCCGGGTTGGGGAACTCGAACCACCCGAACTGACTGCCGACAACTTCAGAGCGTTCGGTCAACCCATTCGGAACTCCGTGTAGCACCTGCCATGGATACGTGCGGAGGATACGCAGCATGTGCAGCGCCGGGCGGAAGTACTTGAACTGGATGTATACCCGGTAAAACCCATAGATGAAGTAGGGCATGAAGACCAACACAACCCAGTTGGGTGTGTAGGTCGAGATGCCCAGGAGCACGATCCAGCCTCCCGCCCACCCGATGAGCCCGACCACGTTCATACACATGTGGCGCAACCAAGCCAGGCGGGTCGTCGGGTGGTCCCAGGCGGTGGTGAAGTCAGCAGGATTCATGAGGCGCTCTTTTCCGTCGAGAGAATCACGAGAAGGCATGGCGGGCGAGGCTCAGAACCCCACCGCTGTCGAGGCCCAGCCGCGCACCGTCGATCCCGGCGACGGCACCGTCCTTGACCTTGGTGTCGTCGCCGTCCAAGGCACTATCGATCAGGCCGAAGTTCGCTGTGCCCACGCCAAGGGACCCTGAACCGGTGGCTACTGCCTTGGCAGCCTTCGCCGGGTCACTGACTCCACGGACCAAGCGCGCGATCAACCGGTTGTCCAGGGCTGCGATGGTCCGCGCCTCATCCATGGTCTTGGTCCCAAAGGTGGCCATCTGTTGTCCCAGGCTCATGGCCCCCGAGCTTGCACGCACTGCGCGCGCAGCCCGTACCCCTCCCTTCACGACAGCCACCAACCCCGGAACCATCCCCAACCCATCCGCCCCCACCGACACCGCATTGCTCCAGAAATCCGCATCGAACTCCCGCTTGGTAACCCCGTCCATCAACGACGCCCGCACCTCCGGATCCCACACCCGCGCCCCAAGCGCACCCGCACTCAACGCCGAAGACGCCAACATCAACGCCGCCACCATCGCGATCCCCAACGGACCGGAAAAGACGATCGCCACCAGGGCGACGACACCAGCCAGCGCACTGAGAATGTCCGGCAGGTTCTCCTTGACCCAGTCGGTCGCCCTGTCGAACAAGCCTGGTTCGTTCGGCGCCAGCCGGTGCGTCGCGTCACGGATCTTGCCCGCCCGGTAGTTGGCCCGCTCTTCGTGCTCGCTGGCCAGGCCCCGGGCTCGCTTCAGAATTCCGTCGAGTTCGTCCTGAGCGTCCTGCACCTGCCCGTTGGCCCGTCGCAACGCCTTCTTCGCGTCGTCGTGCCGGGCCGCGCCCTCCTCGTCCAGGTCCGGGTCGTCACCCGCACGCTCGGCGCGCCCCTTCTCTGCCTCCAGGGCAACGCGTGCATCCTTCGCCGCCTGATTCAGGCGTTTGGCCCGGCGCTGGAAATCGTCGAGTTCACCGTGCCAGCGATGCAGATGCTTGGCCGCCTTACCGATGGAATTAGCCGCGTCCTTAAGGTTCTTCGGAAGCGGGCCATCCTCGATTTGCTCCCGGAAGGCGACGGCCGCGTCGCCCTTCCAGTAGCTGCCGTCCATCAATCGAGTCACCACACCGTGCGTCTCCTGCAGAGTCGTGGCGCAGTCGACCAGTTTCCGGCGCAGCGCCTCCACCGTTTCGGTGTCGCCCGGCACCGGGTTGAACCCGAGATCCGGGTAGTCAGGATTCGGGACCTCCGGAGAGGACTTCATGCCCTGCGGAAGCGGACCGTTGCGGCGGGCCGGCGAATTCGACGGGAGGGTCGTCGCGGCAGCGGGATCGTACGTCAAGCCGCACCCCCAGAACCGCCACGCTTCGCCTTGCCCTTGCCCTCGCCCTTCTCCTTCAGGCACTCCTCCAGCGCCTTGTCGACCTCGCGGTAACTCTCCTTGCTCGCATTGATGATCTTCGCGAGGTCCTCGGTCTGCTCACCGATCTGTTCCGTGCCGTACTTCCAGTCGTCCTGAAAGTCCGCGCAGGCCCAGTCGAGGTCGTCCGTCCCGAGCCCCATGGTGGTCGCATCACCCAACGCCTTGCGCATGCTCTTCAGCGAATCCCTCGATCTGTTGAGCAGCTTCATGAAGTGTTCGAGCTCATCACCGTCGACCACGAGCCGATCCGCCATCGCGCGCGCTTCTCCTCTCCTTGCGAATACGTAGACACTCACACTCACCGGTTCACGGACTGGATCTCCTTGACCACGACGTCCTGCGCCACCCCATACACCCCGTCCGGCAGACCACCCCCGTCACCCGCCGTACTGGTCCAACTGATCTGCCAAGTCAGAGTGGCGTTCAGTTCGTACGAGCCGTCCTGCCCCGAGGCCCGCAAATACCGCACGCCGCATGGAGGCAGCGTCTCCGCCGGCGTCCCCTTGGCCCGTGGCGCACCGATCCGCCCGCCTCTGATGGGGCACTCTCCCGACGCCGGGAACGTCTCGGCGTCCGCCGTGCCGGGATGGATCGTGAGGGAGACGGGCCGAGCAGTCGTGGTAGCGGAGAGCCCGGCCTCCGGGATGCTCGCGGTCACCGAGACCTTCTTGAACTT
This sequence comes from Streptomyces sp. NPDC059037, assembly GCF_042740015.1. Taxonomy (NCBI): domain Bacteria; kingdom Bacillati; phylum Actinomycetota; class Actinomycetes; order Kitasatosporales; family Streptomycetaceae; genus Streptomyces; species Streptomyces sp. NPDC059037. The sequence goes on along the minus strand of NZ_JBHYIG010000035.1, from coordinate 17,554 downwards.
GGCCTTGTCCAGCCAGATCCAGGTCGGCAGATTGACCTTGGTCCCGCCGGGCGGCGCCATGGTGACTTCCGTGTCGGGGACGGGGAGTTCGTCGTACGCGTACGCGGCGAGAACCGCCGGGCTCACGGCGAGAGGCTCATCCGGCGACTCCCCCTTGTCGACCCAGAAGGGCGGCCGATCGCAGGCCATCGCCTCCGGGTCGTCCTTACGGTTGGGATTGACGACCGCCGCCCAGAACATCCCCTCGCCCTGCTTGTCGAGGTTGTAGTTCTTGTAGGGCTTGCCTTCCTTGTACCGGCTGTCGAGGTAGTCGCCGACGAACTCCCCGACACCGCCGAAAACCGGGATGCCGTTGCCGAATCCGCGCCACGCCTTGACGGTTCTCTCGATCTCCTTGGGCGAAAACGCGGGCTCGTACCAGCACGCGGGAGGGGTCCAGTTGCCGCCCGTCGACGTGAGATTCCCTGTGCTGACCGACCTCGAAGCGCCATTGACGGTGGTCCGCACCTTCGTCTGAACCGTGATCGTTCGGCCGCTCTTGCCGCCCTTCGCCTCTTTGCTGTGACTGTTGGCATTCGCCCAGTCCGCCCATGCCATCGCTGCTGCGGAGTCCGCAGCGAAGTACGCGGCCAAGAGCGTGACCAGCACGAAGGTGCGTCGGTTCATGGCTGACAGGCCTTACTTCCGCGCTCCGAGAAGCTCTTGGTGACCTGCCAGATGCCCTTCGTGTTCTTCCGCAGGCGGTCGTTGTAGAAGACGTACGAGTTCTCCGTGGCCGGGGTGACGTTGATCTTCTTGGTCTTACGGTCCTTCGTGTATCCCTTGGACTCGTCCGCGCAGTACGTGAGTCCGGCCGAACCGTCGTTGCTGAACGTGACCTTGCGGTTGAAGTAACGCGCCGAGCCCGTCAGCGTCGTGTTGTCCTTGATGAACCCGCTGACCCATTCGACCGTGCCGAGCAGCGCCGTGTCCTTGCTGTAGAACACGATGGCCTCGGACTTGGCGTCCTGTTTCTCGATCGCTTCGTTGATGGCACGCAGATACTCGGCGTTGTCCCGCAACACGGCATCGGTCTTCACCTCGCCCGTCGTCTCCGGAGAGAAGGCGAGCTGAACACCCTTCGGCAACCTGATCTGGGGCCGGTCGATCCGATCCTCCGACGCCGTCGGAGACGGTGGAACTCTCTCCTCGTCGCCCGATCCCACCCCGGCGATCTTCTCGTTCTGGCCCCCGCAGGCCGAGAGCGGGACAACCACGGCGGCGGCAGTCAGAGCAGCCGCTGCGAGAAAGGTGGGACGCCGAATCACTGTCAGCTCCTGGAGCGAGAAGATCCTCTGGAGTGCAGGAAGCTATCCACGGGGCGTGGCCAGTGCCATCGGCATGTTCGCGGGGCAGCAGGCATATCGGCACATAAGGGCCCCGTATCAGCCCCGGCGACGCGCAACGCGGCCCTCTCCACCCTGAGCGAGTGAGACCACCCTCACCTCCTTGACGAGGGCCCGAACTTCCGGGTACGCAGGCACATTTGCGTCGGCGTTGTACGCCGTGACGAGCCGGTCAGCGGTTGACGGTCTGGATCTCCTCAACGACGACGCCCTGCTCCGCCCCGAACTCACCGTCAGGAAGGTCACCGCCCTCACCCGTGGTGCTGGCCCAGCTGATCTTCCAAGTGATGGTGGCCCGCAGTTCGTACGAGTCGCCCCCGGAGGACCGCAGATACTTCACTCCGCACGGCGGCATCGTCTCCGCGGGCGTGCCCTTGGCTCGGGGCTCACCAATCCGGCCGCCCTCGATCAAGCACTCGCCGGAGGCCGGGTACGTCTCGGCGTCCGGCGTCCCCGGATCGACCTTCATCGACACCGGCTCGGCGGTCGTGGTAGCGGAGAGCCCGGCCTCCGGGATGCTCGCGGTCACCGAGACCTTCTTGAACTTGGCCTTGTCCAGCCAGATCCAGGTCGGCAGATTGACCTTGGTCTCGCCGGGCGGCACCATGGCGACTTCCGTATCGGGGACGGGGAGTTCGTCGTACGCGTACGCGGCGAGAACCGCCGGGCTCACGGCGAGAGGCTCATCCGGCGACTCCCCCTTGTCGACCCAGAAGGGCGGCCGGTCGCAGGCCATCGCCTCCGGGTCGTCCTTGCGATTGGGATTGACCACCCGGGCCCAGAACATTCCCTCGCCCTGCTTGTCGAGGTTGTAGTTCTTGTAGGGGTGACCGTCTTTGTAGTACGCGTCGAGGGCGTCCCCGAGGCCGACGCCGATACCGCCCATCAGCGGAATCCCGGCGCCAAGGCCACGCAACCCCTTGACCGTCTCTTTGATCTCACGCGGCGAGAAGGCGGGCTCGTACCAGCACGCCGGAGGCGTCCAGTTGCCGTCCGCAGAAGTGAGGCTGCCTGTCCTGGCAGATCCCGGATCTCCCTTGGCGCTGGTCTGGATGCCTGTCCGGACGGTGATGGTCCGCCCTTGCTTGCCGCCTTGGGCGCTCTCCTGGCCGTTCCCCGCACCGATGCCGCCACCCGCGTAGCCGACGCCCGGCACAGCGGCAATCGACAGAGCCACGGTGGGGGCAACACACCACGTCCAAGCTCGGCCGCTCATGGCATGCACCGCTTGGCAGCTTCCTCCGAGATGACGAGAGTGGTCTGCCAGACACCCCTGTGATTCTTCTTCAAACGGGTGTTGTAGAAGCCGTAGTCATTCGCCGATGCCGGGATGGACCGATCAACTTTCCCGGTCTTCCGGTCCTGAGGGTAGGTCTTCGTGGCGTCCATGCAGTAAGTCACGGCTGCGGCACCGTTCTTGAGCAGGGTGACCTTCCGGTCGTAGTAGCGGGTGGTCCCGACGAAGCTCTTGCCGTTGTCGTAGAAGCCCTCAATGAAGTACGCCGCTGAAACCAGCGCATCGCCCGACGAGTAGAACTCCAACGCCGGGTGCTTCTTCGCGTTGACGGTGACCGCCTCGTCGATCGAGTCGATACGCCGCTCGTTGTCCGCAAGCACCGCGTCCTTCACCGAATCGCCCGTCTCACCGCCCTCGAAGACGTTCTCCACGCCCTTCGGCAGCTTGATCTCCGGCCGGTCGATGCCGTCGTCGGACGCCGCCGGGGACGGCGGCCTTCTCTCCCTGTCCCCCACATCCGCGCCCGCGATCTTCTCCGCGCCCTTGTCCCCCTCGGCACCTACTCCACACGCAGACAGCGAAAGCACCACGGCAACAGTGACGGCGACCGCCGCGAACAGGTGGGGGCGACTGGGCATGTTCGGCTCCTGGCGAGGCAAGCGAGGCGAGGCGAAGACCCTCGGGAGCGAGCAAGTTATCCAGCAGAGGTGGGCGATGCCAGCGGCATGTTCACCCAGCGTTAGGACATATCAGCACATTCAAGGGCTCCAAGTTCACCCTTAGTTGGTAACTTCGCGCCGCCCTGAGCCCCACACACAAAAGTGGCCGCACACCACACCAGAGTGCGATCCACGGCCACCCTCACGCTGACGCGCGCGCTGCTGACGCCCGCCCTACCGAGCGGCCCGCCGCCCCTTCCCCACCTTCGCCCCATTCGGCCAAAGCCGAGGCCTCCGCTGTGCCGCCACATCCTCCAGCCAGCCCACGGCCACAATCATCAGCCCGATCAACGGCCACACCAGCACCGTCATCCACAGCATGTACGTCGTGTCCAGCGCCGAGCTCCACTGCTCGTCCTGCATGAACGGCAAGTCGTACGCCATGTCGATGATCGGCACCGTCGCCATGATCAGCAGGTTGTGCCAGAGGTAGATCGTGACCGCGCGGTTGTTGGACAGCGTCACCAGCTTGTCCCACTTCCTCAAGCGGCCCGGCAGTTCCTGCCACGACGGTGAGTACTGGAACAGGATGACGACGAAGCCGAAGGACCACGCCGCCTGCGCCAGCGGGATGTCGTTCAGGTCCCAGCCGTCCGGGCCCAGATGGCCCGACGCCCACCACAGGCCGAACGCCATGATCAGGGCCGAGACGGAAACCGCCAAGTAGCGCGGGACGCGCGCCAGTACGCCCTCCTGGTGGGCGAAGCCCAGGACCCAGCAGCTGCCGTACATCGCGAAGTCCGTCACCGCGTTGCCCGTCTCGCCCGGGATCTTCACCACGCCCGTGGCGAGCACCGCCGTCAAAGCCAGCGGCGCGAACAGCGTCACCCACGGGAGCCTGCGGAACGCCCACAGCAACAACGGCGAGGCGATCACGAACCACAGGTACGCGCGGATGTACCAGAGCGGGCCCGCGGCCTGCGCCGGCCAGGTGTCCTCCAGGAGGCCCGCCTTGTCCCCGATGTGCCAGGGGAACGGCGGGGCGCCTATCGGGAACACGTAGTTGAGCATCGACACCAGGCCCCAGGTGTCCCCGTGGTCCGGGTCCTTCGTCACGTTCCAGCCGCCGTAGAACAGCAGGAACAGGGCCACCGCGCTGAACGCCCACATGGGAGGGAGAAGTCGGCGTATTCGGCCCCTGATCACGCCCCACGCCGGGCGCTTCAGCGAGCGCGCCATCAGCGCGCCCGCCAGCGCGAACATCACGCCCATCGACGGGAACAGGATCGTCAGCCAGGCCCAGCCGAACAGGTGGTAGATGACGACACGGACCAGGGCCAGCGAGCGCAGTACGTCGAAGTAGCGGTCCCGGCCCGGCTTCTTTCCGGCAACGGGAGCGGGCGCCACAGGAGGCGCCGCAGGAGGCGCCGCCTGAGGCACCTGCGGCAGCGGCTGCGTGGGATAGGTCATGCGACGGGCCTCCGATCGGCGCCGCCCGCCCGCTGCTGCGGAATCGAGGGCGGCGACCCCAGCACTCCCGTACGCCGGAGCTTCTGCCAGCGCAGGCGGCCTCCGGTCAGGGCAGTGATCCAGGACTGCAGCAGCACGACGTACATCAGCTGCCGGTAGAGAATCTGCTGGAGGGGCAGCGAGATCAGATGGGTCATGCGCTCGCGGTCGAGCCGGAAGGCGTACGCCGCGCACACCGCCTGGATGGCGAGGACGCCGAGCCACGCGATGATCGTCTTCTGGGTGGGGCCGAAGACCAATCCGTACAGCAGGAATACGTCGATCAGCGGGGCCAGCAGCGGCGCCAGGACCATGAACAAGGACACCAGCGGCATACCGACCCGGCCGAAGCGGCCCGACGGGCCCGATTCGATCAGCGAGCGGCGGTGCTTCCAGATCGCCTGCATCGTGCCGTACGACCAGCGGTAGCGCTGGGACCACAGCTGCTGCACCGTCTCCGGTGCCTCGGTCCAGGCACGCGCCTTCTCCGCGTACACGACCCGCCAGCCGTCCCGGTGCATCGCCATGGTGATGTCGGTGTCCTCGGCGAGCGTGTCGTCGCTCATGCCGCCGACCCGCTCAAGTGCCGAGCGCCGGAAGGCTCCCACGGCGCCGGGGATGGTCGGCATGCAGCCGAGCATGTCGTACATCCGGCGGTCGAGGTTGAAGCCCATCACGTATTCGATGTGCTGCCACGCGCCGATGAGGGAGTCCCTGTTGCCGACCTTCGCGTTGCCCGCCACCGCGCCCACGCGCGGGTCGCCGAACGGCTGCACCAGCTCGCGGACGGTGGACTGCTCGAAGACCGTGTCGCCGTCCATCATCACGATGAGGTCGAAACGGGCGTTGGCGATCCCGCGGTTGAGCGCCGCGGGCTTGCCCGCGTTCTGCTGGCGTACGACGCGTACGTTCGGCAGGCGGAGGCCCTCGACGATCAGCGCGGTGCCGTCCGTCGAGCCGTCGTCGATCACGATGATCTCGATGGGGTGGTCGCTCGTCATGAGCGAACGGACCGTGGCCTCTATGCACTTGGCCTCGTTGTACGCCGGGACCAGGACCGAGACCGGTTCCGTGACGTCCGGGCCCCAGCGGAAGCCGCGTCTGCGGACCTTGCGCGCGTGCACCGCGGAGAGCAGCAGCATCAGGGCGAAGCGGGCCATCACGAGGAAGCCGATCACGGCCAGTGCGACGACTAGGCCGCCGGTGATCTGCTCCGACGCACCGACCAGGAAGACCCAGGCCTTGCCCTTCCACAGCTCTATGCCGGAGACCGGCGCGTGCGCGCTGCGCGTCTCCAGGGCCTCGGTGAGGTTGGTGAAGTGGTAGCCCTTGTCCTGCAGATCGGGCAGGAAGGTGTCGAGCGCGGCGACCGTCTGCGAGCGGTCGCCTCCGGAGTCGTGCATCAGGACGACGGCGCCCTTGCCGCCCTTGGGCGTGGCACGGCGGATGATCTCGTCGACGCCGGGGCGCTTCCAGTCCTCACTGTCGGTGTCGTTGACAACGGTGAGATAACCGCGGCTTCCTATGTACTTCGTGACCGGCCAGGACTTGTTGTCCATCGCGTCCGAGAAGGAGGAGTACGGGGGGCGGAAGAGGGAGGTGCGGATGCCTGCCGCGCCCGCGAGCGCCAGCTGGTTCTGCGAGAGCTCCCAGTCGATGCGGCTCGTGGACTGGTAGGAGAGGTCGGGGTGGTTGAACGTGTGCAGGCCGACCTCGTGGCCCTCGGCGACCATGCGCTCGACCAGGTCGGGGTAGCGCGACGCCATCGTGCCGGTGACGAAGAAGACGCCGTGCGCGTGGTGCTTCTTCAGTACGTCCAGGACCTTGGGGGTCCACTCCGGGTCCGGGCCGTCGTCGAAGGTGAGGACCAGGCGGTGGTCGGGGACGCTCAGCGTCTCCTCGTGACCGCCCCGGGTGTCGATGACCGGGCCGCCTTCGAGGACCTTCTGGGGCACCTTGTCGGTGGCCGCGGGCGGGCGCACGCGGTGGTCGGCGAGGATCTCGCTGTGGGTGTACCCGCGCAGCATCAGCATCGCCATCAGGGCGACGAGGAGCAGCGAGGGCAGCAGATAGCGCATGGGGAGTCTGCGCCGCCTGACGGTGCGCGTCGCCTTGGCGCGGCGCCCTTGGGCACGACGGGGCCGACCGCGCCCGTGACCTGCCGGAGCCGTGCGGCTGTTGGTGCGGACGTTCATCGCTGTGCGGCCTCCGAGGGCTGCTGGTCAGCGCTGTGCGGGGACTGGTAGCCGACCGACTGGGCGCTCGTGGACTGCTGGTCGGCGGCGGGGTTCACCACGGGGACTTCGCCGCCGCCTCCCGCGCCGCCGCTGGAGGACTCGGTGGGGTCCGGATCCGTGGGCGGGTCCGTCGGCTCGGTCGGGTCCGGGTCGGGGTCGGGCGTGGTGGGCTTGTCCGTGGGGTCGGGATCGCCGCCGTCGTCCGTCGGGTCCGGGTCGGGCTTGCCGTCGTCCGTCGGGTCGGGGTCGGGCGATTCGCCGGGCTTGCCGGTGCCGTCGCCGGGCTTCGTGGGGTCGGTGGGGTCGCTGCCGCCGGGCGCGGGCGCGGTGCCACTGGCGTCCGTCGCGCCGGGCGACGGTGTCACGCCGGGCGAGGCCGAGGGGTCGGCCGAGTCCGCCGGGCCGTCGGGTGTGTCCACCTGGCTCGCCGGCTTGTCGTCCTTGGGTCCGGGCGTCGGCAGCCAGGGCGCGCTGGAGTTGCCCGAGAGCAGCGTGCCGACGATGATCACCGCGTAGACGGCGCAGGCGATGCCGACGATCACGCCGATGCGGCGGTACCGCCGGCTGCGGCGGCCCGTCTCGTCGACGAAAACCGGCCCGTCCGGCGCGTCCTGGTCACTCCCGGCGGAGAAGTCCGCCAGCTGTCGCCCCACCCCGTCGATCTGAACGGTGACCTCGTTCGGATCATGGGTGTGTTCCGGTAGGGCATCTTCTCGCCAATTGTCCATGCGTACGCGCAACCCCCCACATAACCTGTCTCGGGCGCGCACGACTCCGGGCAACTTGCCGTCCGGACCAGGCCCCCACCCGATCCGAGCGCCCCCCTATCACACCGTGCCCGGACTATGAATGTAGCGCACGGCGGCGACAGTCGTACTAATCCATCAGTCCAGACTCATCATGATGAGTGCATCTGTGGCCGGAACCCATCCGTCTTCGGGCCGTCGGAGCCATCCCTCGGCGGCGGCGAGCTCGGCGGCGGCCCTGCGCAGTGCGTCCACTCCTGGATGCACCAGGCCCTTCCGCCACACCAGCGACACCGGCGACAGGGGAACAGGGTCGGTCAAAGGCCGCAGAACGGCCCCGGGCATGGCCGGAAAGTCCACCACGGCGAGCACGGGGTTCCGGTTCTTGGCCATGATCCGCCCGAACTCCTCCTGGCCCACCGCGAGCGGCGCGGGCGGCGCCACCTCGATGCCGCGCCCGGCGAAGAGCCGGTGCGCCAGGTCGGTCCACTCCAGCGTCCGGTGATTGCCCGCCCCCGCGTACACGCTCTCCCCGGCCAGCGCGTCCAGCGGCACCGCGTCGAGTTCGGCCAGCGGATGGCCGAGCGGCAGCAGCACCGCCATCGGCTCGTAGCGCACGGGCTGCTGGTCGAGCCGCGCCCGCAGCGCCGGTTCGAGCCCGGCGTACCGCCCGAAGGACACATCGAGCCGCCCCGCGTCGATCTCCGCAGCGGCCCAGGTGAGACCGCTCTCGAAGCGGGCCATCAGCTCGCAGTCGGGGGCGAGTTCGCGGGCCCGCTCCAGGATCCGCCCGAAGACGAGCCCCGGGCTGTTCAGGTCCACCAGCAGGGGCCTGGCCGAAGCCGCCGCCCCGCCCCGGTCCCGCGGGAAGGCGGCCGCCAGATCGTCCTGCGCCTCCAGGACCCGCCGCGCGTACGGCAGCAGCCGCTCCCCCTCCGCCGTCAGCGTGACCTGCCGCGTCGTGCGCGCGAAAAGGCCGGCGCCCAACTCCCGTTCCAGGCGCCGCACATCACGGCTCAGCGCCTGCTGGGCGACGTACAGTCTGGCGGCGGCCCGGGTGAAGTGCAGCTCTTCGGCGACGACCACGAAGGCCCGCAGCAGGCGCGGGTCCACCAGGTCGCGTACGTCGCGCGAGGGCGGCCCCACCGGGTCATGAGATGTACGAGGCTCTCCGGTCACCCCGGGAACTTACAACGCAGGTGCGTGAATCGGCACCCAGAAGGTGTTGGACCACGCGCCACCGCCCCGGTGATGGTGATCCCATGCCGCCCGCCGAACACCCCCGCCGCGTCCCCTACACCCACCTCTTCCGCATACCCGGAGCCGTCGCCTTCACCGTCGGCAACCTCATCGCCCGCCTCCCCATGGGCATGTTCAGCGTGAGCGCCGTCATCATGATCGCCGGGGCCCGCGGTTCGTACGCGCTGGCCGGCGCCGTCACCGCGACGGGCCTCGCCGCGACCGCCGTGGTGGCCCCCTGGACGGCACGCCTGGTCGACCGTCACGGCCAGGCGCGGATCGCCGTGCCGGCCACCGCGATCGCCGCGCTCGGATCGCTCTCCCTGCTGCTGTGCGTGCACTACGGAGCGCCCGACTGGACCCTGTTCGCCTCCTACATGGCGACGGCCACGACCCCCAACACCGGCGGCATGTCCCGGGCCCGCTGGGCACATCTCCTGAAGGGCGACGCCCGGGCCCTGCACACCGCCAACTCCTTCGAACAGGCGGCGGACGAGCTGTGCTTCATGCTCGGCCCCGTCGTCGCGGCCTTCCTGTGCGGGGCGTTCTTCCCGGAGGCGGGCACCCTCGTGGGCATCGTGCTGCTCCTGACGGGCGTGCTCCTCTTCGCCGCCCAGCGCACCACGGAGCCGCCGCTCCAGGAACGTACGGCCACGAAGGGGAAATCGCCCCTCCACGCGCGCGGGATGCCCACCCTGCTCGCCGCGTTCCTCGCCACCGGCGCCGTCTTCGGCTCGATGGAGGTCGTGACGATCGCGTACGCCGACGCCCAGGGCCACAAGTCCGCCGCGGGCGCGATCCTCGCCCTGCAGGCGGCGGGCTCCTGTGCGGCGGGCCTGCTCTACGGAGCGGTCGGGCCGCGCGGTTCGCTGCGCCGCCGGCAGATCCTGTGCGCCACCGCGATGGCGGCCCTGATGACGCTGCCGCTCCTCGCGGCCGCACTCACAGGATCGCTGATCGTGCTCGCCGGGGCCCTCCTGGTCGCCGGGATGGCGACCGCCCCGACCATGGTCACCGGCATGACCGTCGTCCAACAGCTCACCCCCGAGGGGCGGTTGAACGAGGGCATGACCCTCGCCGTGACCGGCCTCCTCGGGGGCATCGCCTGCGGCGCGGCGGGCGGCGGCTGGGTGGTGGAGCACCTGAGCGCCACCACCGGTTACGCGGTCCCGGTCACCGCCGCGTGCTGCGCGCTGCTGCTCAGCATCGCGCGGGCTTCCGCCACGAGCACTCCAGATCGCCGCTCGGCTCGGCCGCACGCTTCGCACGCGGCTTGACCGACACCGCCTTGTCCTCGGTCGACTTGGCGAGCGTCACCACGATCGCGTCCTCCAAGGCCTTCACCGAGGAGGGCAGGTAGTTGTTGAGGACGATGCTGAAGACGAGCTCACGGCCGTCCGCGTCCTTCACGTACCCGGAGAGTGCGGACGCGCCCGTCAACGACCCTGTCTTCGCATGCACGTTGAGGGCCGCCGGGGTCCCGCACATCCGCGAACGCAAGGTGCCGCCCACGGACTTGCCGGAGCCGCAGGCGACCGGCAGCGACTTGTACCAATCCGCGTACCAGGGCTCGCCCTTCGCCGAGAGGAGCAGCTTGATCAGCTGATCGGCGGGGGCGTTGTCCTTGCGTGAGAGCCCGGAGCCGTCGACCTGGCGCAGCTTGCCCGGATCGACTCCGGCCGTCTTCAAGTAGCCACTGATGGCGGCGATTCCGTCCGTCCAGTTTCCGGACCGACCGGTCGACTCGTACCCCATCGCCTTCGTGAGGTTCTCCGCGTGCATGTTGTTGGAGAGCTTCATGAAGGGGATCATCAGCTCCTTCAGCGGCATGGAGTCGTGCTTGGCCAGCTGCCGCGCGCCCTTCGGAGTCGCGATCCCCGCCTTGGTGGGGCCGCTCACCCGCACCCCGTGGGCGGCGAGCGCGTCCCGGAAGATCGCGGCCGCGTAGCCGGTCGGCTCCCAGACGGCGATCCACTCCTTGGTGGCGTCGCCGCCCACGGGGACGGTCCCGGTGACGGTGATGGTGTTGGTGCCGTGCTCCCGCTCGATCGTGAGCGTGTCCTCGCCGCCCGCCGCGACCGTCTCGGCGCTGATGTCGACGTCTACGTAGTCGGTCTTCGGGGACACCGTCACCTTGGGCTTGTCCCCGGCCTTCGCTCCGGGCACGGCCTCGACGATGACCGTTCCGGTGTCGTAGTCGGTGTCCGGGGCGACGCTCAGCGCGGAGATCTGGGCGGCGTAGTACGCGAATTCGTCGTCGCCGGCCCAGGTGTCGCCGATGCGCCGGTCGTCGAACCGGGTGTCGTCGGCGACCAGGCGCCCCGAGACCCGCCGGACACCCGCGTCGGCGATCTTCGCGGCGAGCCGGTCGTAGTCCTCGGCGAGCGTCGTCGGATCGCCGGTGCCGCGCAGATACAGATCGCCGGAGAGCACGGGGCCGTGCTGCTTGCCGTCGGTGAGGACATCGGTGGTGAAGCGGTGGTCGGGGCCGAGCCGCTCCATGGCGGCCGCCGACGTGAGGAGTTTGGTGTTGGAGGCGGGCATCAGGCGCCCGCTGCGCAGGTGCTGGTAGAGCACGTCACCGGACGTGGCGTCGGCGACGACGACGCTCGCGGCGCCGCCCTCCATCCGGGGATCGCCGAGGATGGTGTCGATCGCCTCGGGCAGACCACTGCGGTCGGAATCCGCCCCGGCCGGGGCACTCAGCGAGAGGGAGGCCGCCGCGAGGCCGAGCACGGCGGGCCAGATCCAGTGGCGCATACGGGTGTTGACGCGTCTCACGGGTCTACTCATGACCCAGGAGCATCCCTGACTCCGGCGCCCGGCGACAGACCCCACTCCGCGGTCCTCCGCGGCCGACGGCAGCGGACCTGCAGCGCGGCCGCAAGCAACAGGGCCGGTGCCGGGTCGGCGGGGGCACCGGCCTCGCGGCGGCAGACCAGGGCGTCGGGGTCGTCGGGAGGCTGCTGAAGGCTGTAGCCCTCGGGGCAGCTGGGCCCCGCTTCACCCTTGGGGCCTCGCTCGCCGGGAGGCCCCGCGGGTCCCGCCGGGCCCGCGGGACCCGTGGCACCGCCGGCGCCCGCGGGGCCGGGAGGGCCGTCCGACCCGGCCGAGCCGGCCGGCCCTTCGGGCCCCTGCTCGCCGTCCCGGCCGTCCACGCCCGGGGGTCCCGTCGGCCCTGGCTCTCCGGGTTCACCGGACTTCCCCGGCTCCCCGGGCTCCCCGGGCTCGCCCGGATCTCCGGGGTCGCCCTGCTGCCCGCCGCTTCCGCGCGCGCCCTTCTCGCCCGGCTTCCCGTCCGAGCCGTCCGCACCGTCGGCGCCGTCCTCGCCGGGCGAACCGGGACCCACGGCCGGCACCCGCACCCGGGCCAGCAGATCGTCGATCGCGTCGGAGGGGTCCGGTGCCGCGGGCGTGCCCCCCTGGGACCTGACCTGCGCACGCAGGGTGCGCACATCCCGGGCGAGGGTGGAAACGGCCTCGCCGCGCCGGTCCGCCTCGGCGGCGAACTGGTCGGCACGGCGGTCACCGGCGTCGATACGGGCCCAGAGAATCGCCGCGACACCGGAGAGCGCGATGAGCACGCAGACGAGGAACACACTGCGCCAACGGCGGGCCAGGAGTCGCTCGAGCTGGATCACGGCGTGCCTCCGAGCCGTTGGTTGTCGATGAGAAGCCGTGCGATCTCGCTCTGGTCATGGGCGTGCAAGGCGTTTAACTCTGCGAGTTTCACGTCGCGTTCGGCGACCTGGCGCTCCAGCCGGTCCCGTTCGGTCTGGAGCTTCTCCGTGAGACTGGAGTAGCCGGTGAGCGCGTTCTCCCCGCGCTTTCCCAGATACGCCACCACTGCTGCGCCAAGCACCCCCATGCAGGCGAGAAAAGATCCGAAGAGAGTGACGGTGGCATCCAAGCGACTGCCTCCTGCTCTTGCGTACGCAGCCGTCCTCTGCCCCGTCGGCTGCTCTGAACCTCCACTCGGATGCAGTAACGAGTCACATGCCCAGAGGATGTGCCCGACCGACCCGTGCCCCGCACACGGAAAAGCCCCCTGGCCGGTGACCAGGGGGCTTTAACCTCACATGGGAATTGTGGAGATGGCGGGAATCGAACCCGCGTCCAACGGTGCTAAAGGAGGGCTTCTCCGAGCGCAGTTCGCTTCGATTTTCTCGGCCCCGGTGATCTCGCGAACAAGTCTCCGACGGGCCCAGTCACTGTTTGATTTCCCATCGAACCCCGTGACCGGGCTCGATGGTTTAGTTCCCTAGATTATGCCAGGATCCGGGTCGGGAACACTCCCGGGCTGACACCCATTAAGGGTCCTTCACTCACTGCTTATTAGGCAGCGAGGGCGAAGGACTGGGAATCGCTCTTAGAATTGGCGATTATTGGTTGCGACATATGGTTTACGAGATCATTGCCGCTTCCTCGGCTCGCTTCCCCTGCTTCGACATCCGCTGTCGAAACCGATCATCCCCATGTTGGCACTCTTGAATTAGATACTGCTCAAACCGCGCCCCTGCTTGAGGGGCAAGGCCCATCGTACGTGACCAACGCACGACGATGCCAGCCAATTCCTGGCGACCTCAGGCGGCGGGCACCTCAGGCGCTCCGCTGGCGCCGCTTGACCGCCGCGATCGCGCGGTTCGTCTCGCGGGTGTCCTGCTTCTCACGCAGTGTCTGCCTCTTGTCGTACTCCTTCTTGCCCTTGGCAAGAGCGATCTCGACCTTGACCCGGCTGTCCTTGAAGTACAGGGACAGGGGCACGATCGTGTGACCCGTCTCCTGCGACTTGGACTCCAGCTTGTCGATCTCCGCCCGGTGCAGCAGGAGCTTGCGCTTCCGCGTGGCCGAGTGGTTGGTCCAGGTGCCCTGCACGTACTCCGGGACGTGGATGTTGTGCAGCCACGCCTCTCCGTTGTCGATCTGTACGAAGCCGTCCACCAGGGAGGCCCTGCCCATCCGCAGCGACTTGACCTCGGTGCCCATCAGGACGAGGCCACACTCGTACGTGTCGAGGATGTGGTAGTCGTGCCGCGCCTTCTTGTTCTGCGCGACCATCTTCCGGGCGGGGGCCTTCTCAGCGGCCTTCGCGGCCTTGCGCTTTACCTTTTCCTTCGCCATAGTGCGGCCATTTTCGCACTACGAGGGGGGTCCGAGGCCAGTCAATACTGTCTCGGCCCGGGTCTCCGCCCCGCCGTCGACCTCCAGGTCGGGCGTGATGCCCTGGCCGTCGACCGCTCGCCCCGAAGGAGTGCGGTAGTGCCCGACCGTCAGCTCGGCCACCGAGCCGTCGGGCAGCCGGCTCGGCATCTGGACCGAACCCTTGCCGAAGGTCTTCGAGCCCACCACGACCGCCCGGCCGCGGTCCTGCAGCGCTCCCGTGAGCAGTTCCGCCGCGCTCATCGTGCCGCCGTCGACCAGCGTGACCACGGGTCTGGAGGTGTCCCCGCCCCGCTCGGCGTGGAGCGCCTTCTGCCGGCCGCGCACGTCGTACGTCGCCACCAGGCCGCCGTCGACAAGGCCTGACGCCGCGGTGACCGCCTCCGACACCAGGCCTCCGGAGTTCCCCCGCAGATCGAGCAGGATCCCGGCGCCCTCGGGGGCCTTGCGCACCGCGGAACGCACCCGCTCGCCCGAGCCCTTGGTGAAGGCGTCCACCTTGATCAGTACGGCGCCGCCCGCGATCCGGGTGACCGTCACGGGGTCCGTGGAGAGGCGGGCCCGGTGCAGCGTCTCGCTCCACGCGCGCGTGCCCCGCTCCAGGTCCAGGGTGACGGGGGTGCCTGCGCGGTCGCCGCGCAGCAGGGACACCACCTCGGTGACGGGGAGCCCCGCCACGCGCCTGCCGTCGATGCTCGTGAGCCGGTCGCCCTCGCGTACGCCGGCCCGGTCGGCGGGGCCGCCGCGCTGGACGCGGGACACCTCGATGCGCCCGTCGGCCGCGCGCCTGGCCCACAGGCCGACTCCGGTGTAGGCACCGTCGAGGGCCTGCTCGAACTCCTGGAACTCCCCGGGGGAGTACACCGAACCCCAGCGGTCACCGCTGCGGCTGACGGCGTCCTCCGCGGCCTTCTTGCCGGACTTGCCGTCGGCCATCGCCTCGGCGGCGGCGTCGGCCGCTTCGTCGGCGGCGTCGCCCGCGTCGCCGGACGAGGCGACGGAACGGGTCGCCGGGGAGGGCGACTTCCGGCCCTGCTCGGCGCCTTCGCTCCAGGATCCGGTGGCCGCGCCGGTGGCGAGGACACTCGCGAAGACCAATGTCAGCGTGGCCCCACGGCGGATGCGGCGGGGCCGGGAGAGCCGGTCGCAGAACCGGTCGAGGCCTGACATGCCGGTGAGTCTAGGACAACGAAGGGCGCCGTACGGCCGGTTGAACCGCACGACGCCCTTACGCACAGGCGGGTCTTGTCACACCTTGAGGTACTTGCGCAACGCGAAGAACGCGGCGAGCGCGGGCATCAGCAGGCCGATGGCGAGCACCAGCGGCAGCTTGGCCAGAACCGCGTCCCACCCGATGAAGTTGATCAGATTCAGCTTCTCGGAGAGCGCGAGACCGTGGTCGATGATGAAGTAACGGCCCACCAGGAGCATGCCGCAGGCGACACCGCCGCCGATGAGACCGGCGACGGCGGCCTCCATGATGAACGGCATCTGGATGTAGAAGCTGGACGCGCCGACCAGACGCATGATGCCGGTTTCACGTCTGCGGCTGAACGCCGAGACGCGCACCGTGTTGACGATCAGCATCAGCGCGACGACGAGCATCAGCGCCATCACCGCGAGCGCCGCCCAGTTCATGCCGTTGAGCAGCCCGAAGAGGTTCTCCAGGATGCCCTTCTGGTCCTGCACGGACTGCACGCCGTCACGCCCGGAGAAGGCGGTCGCGACCACCTGGTACTTCTCCGGGTCCTTCAGCTTGATGCGGTACGACTCCTGCATCTGGTCCGGCGTGAGCGAGCTGGACAGCGGGGAGTCGCCGAACTGCTCCTTGTAGTGCTTGTACGCGTCGTCGGACGACTCGTACGCGACCTTCTCCACGACGGGCATCTTCTTCAGATCCTGACGGATCTGTTCCTTCTGCTCGTTCGTGACCGCGCCCTTGGCACACTTGGGGTCCTGCTCGGCGTCGGCCTTGTTGCAGAGGAAGATCGAGACGTTGACCTTGTCGTACCAGTAGCCCTTCATCGTGCTCACCTGGTCGCGCATGAGCAGCGAGCCGCCGAACAGGGCGAGCGAGAGGGCGACGGAGACGATGACCGCGAAGGTCATCGTGAGATTGCGGCGGAGACCGACGCCGATCTCCGACAGGACGAACTGGGCGCGCATGGCTCCCTTTCAGTGGATCAGTGCTGTGGATCAGTACGGGTCGTCAGTGCTGGTAGCCGTATACGCCGCGCGACTGGTCGCGGACGAGACGGCCCTTCTCCAGCTCGATGACCCGCTTGCGCATCTGGTCCACGATCTGCTGGTCGTGGGTCGCCATGACGACGGTCGTGCCGGTCCGGTTGATCCGGTCGAGCAGCTTCATGATGCCGACCGACGTCTGCGGGTCGAGGTTGCCGGTCGGCTCGTCCGCGATGAGCAGCTTGGGGCGGTTGACGAAGGCTCGCGCGATCGCCACCCGCTGCTGCTCACCACCGGAGAGCTCGCCGGGCATCCGGTCCTCCTTGCCGCCGAGACCGACGAGGTCGAGGACCTGGGGCACGGACTTGCGGATCTCGCCGCGGGACTTGCCGATGACTTCCTGCGCGAAGGCGACGTTCTCGCCGACGGTCTTGTTCGGAAGCAGACGGAAGTCCTGGAAGACGGTGCCCAACTGGCGCCGCATGTGCGGCACCTTGAAGTTGGAGAGGCGGGCGAGGTCCTTGCCCAGGACGTGCACCTGGCCGTGGCTGGTGCGCTCCTCGCGGAGGATCAGCCGCAGGAAGGTGGACTTTCCGGAGCCGGACGATCCCACCAGGAAGACGAACTCGCCCTTCTCGATCTCCAGGGAGACATCCCGGAGAGCGGGCCGGGACTGCTTGGGGTAGGCCTTGGAGACGTTGTCGAATCGGATCACGGATGCACCACGGGTAGCCGGGGGTAGGTGTGCGTGACCATACGCGAAGGCGGTGCGCGAGCGCAGTCAGCGTCCTGAGTTGCGCGAATTGTCGCGGATATACCACGGAACAGATCAGTCCGAAACCGACTGCGTCGGGCGGGCCGCGCCGAAATCCGTGGAAGCTGGCACAGTGGAAGGGGAACGGTTGGGTTCCCCCTAGCGTTGGGCAGGCTGTGACTGTGCGGGAGGAGGAGCGCATGACCTATGACAGGTTGGTGTGCGCGAACTGCGCGGCGCCCGTCAGCGAAGGCCGCTGCCCCGTGTGCCGGGCCAATCGCGAGCGCATGCAGCAGCAAGAGGGGCCGTTCGGCGGCCTCAGCCCTGCGGCCCTGATAGGGGTCCTCGTGGTGCTGATCGCGGCGATGGCGCTGCTGGCGCAACAGACCGTTTAGCGCGCCAGGGGCGCGCCAGGACACCCAGAAGGGCCCGGAGCCGTGCTCC